>CAIQAD010000043.1 GCA_903869725.1 uncultured Alphaproteobacteria bacterium
TATTTTATGTTCCATATTGATTGGATTATCTCCTGCTTGTTCTCAGTGTCTGATTGAAATATATGTTCTCTATTTCTTGTTATCTTTTTAATCTTTTTTCGTTTAATTCATCCTAGATATTTTTTATAATCTTAAATCCAATAGGCAAATCTGAACCGACAATAACTAGATCACTATTTATTACGTTTTCATAAATTGATCCGAGTGCTATTAAATGAGGATTGTAAGTTAAAATAAATTCTTTTCCGTGCTTTAGTTTAAATTTTTTTTCAATGTAATTTATAAAATGATTACATGATCCAGGATTCACCGTTGAAGTTATATTAATTAAATATCTTCTTTTATATTTTAAATGCTTACAAATACTATTTAAGCTTTGAACTATATATTGATTATCAAAAGAATGATTTTTTAGGGATGGTGTCGGTACAATTATGAAAGCGTAATTAGTTTTTTTGACTGAAATTGAAAAATTTTTTTCAAAAAAAAATCTTTTTTTATTTTTATTAATTAAATAATTTAATTTAGGTTCTAAGTCTTTAGTATTTTTTTTGATCTTTTTTTCAATAGAGCTATTTATATCGTATCCATAAACAATATTTTTTTTCTCTGCCAGTATATTAGAAAAGATAAGTCCTAATTTTCCAAGTCCGATACAAAGAATTTTGCTCATGTGATCATTTTTAATAAATTTTAATTAGTATTACAATTTTATATTTAATATATATGTTGATATAAATAAACAATATTAGATTAACTTGAAAAAAATTTTAGTTTTAGGTTCAGAGGGCCAAATTGGCAAACATCTTTGTTATTTTTTAAAGCAAAAGAATTACAAAGTTTATGAGGCTGACTTAGCTAAAAGTAATCTTTACGATCTAAGAAAATATAAAAATAAAAAAATATTAAATTTAATACAAAAATCAGATTTTATTTTTTTTTTAGCATTTGATGTTGGGGGCTCTAGGTATTTAAAAAATTACCAAAATACTTATAATTTTTTAATAAATAATTTATTAATAATTTCTAATACCTTTCAACTTTTAAGAAATAAAAAATTTGTTTTTGCTAGCAGCCAGATGTCTAATATGAATTATTCATCTTATGGAGTTTTAAAAAAAGTCGGAGAGTTGGTTTGTGATAGTTTAAATTGTATTTCCGTAAGATTTTGGAATGTATATGGAGTGGAGAGAGATTTGAAAAAATCTCACGTAATTACTGACTTTATTTTAGGAGGTTTAAAATTTAAAAAAATTCACATGTTAACGAATGGACAGGAAAAAAGAGATTTTTTACATGTTGATGACGCCTGTTCTGGTTTGGAAATTATTATGAAAAATTTTACAAAGTTAAAAAAATTTAAAACAATAGACCTTAATTACGGTAAATATACTAAAATTATTAAAGTAGCAAAAATTATTCAAAAATTTTTTAAAGCTCAAAATAATATTGTAAAAATTACAAAGTCCGGAAATAAAGATTTAGTTCAGCTTAATAAAAAAAATAAATCTGTAAAGAATAATTTTTTCCACAAACATTGGAAAGCTAAAATTTCTTTGGAAAAAGGCATAAAAAATATTTTTAATTATTATTATAAAAAATAATAA
>CAIQAD010000044.1 GCA_903869725.1 uncultured Alphaproteobacteria bacterium
TAAATTTATTAGCAAATAATATAATGAAAAAAAAAATAACATATTTATTATTTTTTCTACTATTTTTTAATTGCAATTTATATGCTCAACTAATACCTAATTTTCATAATATTGAATTTGATATTTATCGAAATGGTGATTTAGTTGGTTACCATAAAGTTTCATTTTTTGAAAAAGACAATAATACAAAAGAGATAATTTCTGACCTTGCTTTTCAGGTAAAAATATTAGGAATTGAAGCATATAACTATAAATCATATGCAATTGAAATTTATCAAAATGATAAATTAATTAGTTTTAAATCAGACACAAATGATGATGGTGACAATGATCATTGCTATATAAAACTTTTATCAAATGACTATTATGATTTTGATGGCTCTACAGAGGGTAAGGTTTATAAATATACATCAAATAAAAAATTCACATTAGGCACATGGTGGGATGCTAACATAATTAAAAATACGAATATAATCGGAGCACAAAGCTGTAGACAATTTAACTCTCAAGTTACCTATCTGAGTGATGAAAACATAACTGTTAATCAAAAATCTTATAAAGTTAAAAATTATAATGTATTGGATAATGGACTTGACGTAAACGTTGGTTACAACGAAGCAGAAAATCTATGGGTTGGAATGAATTTTAAATTAAAAGGTGATTGGGCTTATAAACTAAAAACTTTAAATTAATAAATTTTTCTAACATAAAATTGACTAACGTCTGTATGATTTGTTTCGAAGCCGGTTTCGCAATAACTTAAGTAATAATTCCAAAGATTTTTAAATTTATTATCAAAGCCGAGTTTACTTATTTCTTCCCAATTTTTATTAAAATTTTCTTTCCATATTCTTAATGTTTTGGCGTAATCATTTCCAAAAGAAATAGTTTTATAAAGTTCTAAATTATTTTTTTTAAATAATTCTAAAAGAATATTTCTTGAAGGTAAAATTCCACCTGGAAAAATGTATTTTTGAATGAAATCAACTTGATTTATATAATTTTGATAATCATTGTCATTTATAGTAATAATTTGAAAACAAGCTTTTCCATTATTAATTAAGCTTTCGTTAATTTTTTTAAAATAGAGGTCCCAGTATTCTTTGCCGACAGCCTCGAACATTTCAATAGATATAATTTTATCGTAACGATTAAATACAGTTAAATTACGGTAATCTTTTAATAAAATATTAAAATTATTGTCAGAAATTTTTTTCGAATATTTTTCCTGTTCCAAACTGATAGTCAATCCTTCAGCTTTGCAACCAACTTTTTGAAAAATTTTTTTTAAAAAACCTCCCCAACCAGAACCAATTTCTAAAATTTTATCATTTTTTAAAATATTTAAATTTTCAATTATTGATTCATATTTGTTATTCTGAGCATCAAATAAATTATCATTATCATTCTTAAACATTGCAGATGAATATGTCATGGTTTCATCTAGCCATAATTTATAAAAATTATTACCTAGATCATAATGATAATGAATATTTTTAACTGATTGTTTTATAGAATTAGATTTAAGCTTAAAAAATATTTTTTCTAAAAAATTCAATAAAGAATTATTAATCCAGTTTTTATTTTTAGATTTTTGATTATTTAATAAAAATTTTAATAAATTAGATAAATTTTTTGTTTCCCATGTATTGTTAATATAGGATTCAGCAAATCCTAGTTCACCACCTAAAAAAATATCTTTAAAAAATTTTGAACTTTTAATATCTATATCTGCTCTTAACGTGCCTACGTTTGCTTTGAAGGTTTTTTTATAATTGTTTTTAAAATTAACCTCTATTTCTCCCCATTTTATGTCTTTAAGTTTGTAATCAAGATATTTTTGAAAAATGTTATTCATGAAACGAGATTGTATCAAATCTTTTTATTGGTTTAGAAAAAAAAATTCTACTTTTGTTGAAAATTTTAAATGCCTGATAATGTATAAGTATCATTACTTTTTGAGGGTTAAAAAGATTAAAAAAAGTTTGAAGTAATAAATTAAATGTCGTTAATTTATAACTTTTTGATAATAAGCCAGTTTTTAATATTAGATTATTATTTTTGTAAACATCGACTTTTAAATTAAAAAATTTGTCATTAGATTTTAAAAAAAACTTGTATTTTAAATTCATTTCTAAAAAAGGGGATACATAAAATATTTTATTAATTTTGTAATTATTTTTTTTTTTAACTTTGACAAAATAACTATGTTGTTCATAATGAGTATTTTTTACTTCATAACAAATATATTTAATTTTATCATTTGTATCTATACACAAATATGTAGATATCGGATTAAAAACGTACCCAAAAAACGATGGTGTGCAGTATAAATATATTTCATAATTTTTTTTATCTTTATATTTATTTTTAAGATTATAAGTAATCCATTTTATTGGATTTATTTCAGATTTTCGATATCCGTGATTTTTAAAATTAAAGCTAAATATATTAAATTCGTTTATTGAAAATATTGGTATTTTATTTAACTCGTTTATTTTGTTTAAATTAATTAGCAGGTTTAAAGTTTTATATTTAAAAAAATATTTAAATTGATCAGTTCTTTGATGAAAAATGCTTCCCACATGTAAACTGCTATTCACTTAAAATCTTTCTCGTCACATTTATTGCTGAGTTCACGCCATCTTCATGAAAACCATAGCCAGTCCAAGCGCCACAAAAATATATATTATCTATTCCCTGTATTTGATTTAATTTATTTTCAAATTTTTCCTTATCATTTTTAAATATCGGATGACTATATCTGATTATTTTAATAATCTTTTTTTTGTCTATAGAATTATCTGGATTAATAGTTACAAAATAATTTTTATTAGATTTTAAATTTTGCAATATATTCATCCAATAAGTTAGCATAGTATTTTTCTTTTTTTTTAAATAGTTCCAACTTGACCAATTAATTTTTTTTTTGGGCATAAAACATTCATCTGTGTGCAATACTGCTAAATTTTTAGTGAATTTAATAGATGACAATATTGTTTTTGATTGCTTATATTTCTTTGGAATAATTTTTATAATTTCATCAGCATGATTAGCGCAAATAATAAAATCAAAAATATAATTTTTATTATTTGCATTAATTTGTAGCTTGTCAAATTTGTTTTTTATTGAGGATACTTTAGAATTTAAAGATATTTTTATTTTACACTTTTTAATTATTTTTTTTATATACGAATTGCTACCATTCTTAATAAACATCCACCGAGGTCTAAAAAAAATATTATTTAGAGCGTGATCATTAAAGAATTTTATTAAAAAATTACTATTATATTCCTTAACGTTTTTAGTTTTGTTAGACCAAATTGAAGAGCAAATTGGATAAAAATAGTATTTAATGAAATTATTATTAAATTTGTATTTCTTAAAAAATTTTTTAATACTAAGATTTTTGTCTAAGATAAAAGAAAAATATGTATAAATTTTAAATTTAAGAATTCCATGTAATATATCTAAAAACTTTTTTGATATTAAAAATCTATTTTCTGTAAACAATGACTTAAAACTTTTTCCTGACCACTCGAAATTTTCATCTTTATAGTTTACTGAAAAACTCATTTCGGAATTTTCATAACCAACATTGTTGTTATTTAAAAAATTTAAAAAGTTTGGATAGTTTCTTTTGTTAAATACAATAAATCCAGAATCAATATTCAAATTAAAATTATTTTCTTTGATAGTATGTGTATGAGTATGTCCTCCGATGTAATTATTTTTTTCAAAAATATGTACATCATATTTTTTTTCTAAATTATAAGCAGCTGTAAGACCTGATATGCCACTTCCAATTATAGCAATTCTTTTTTTCATTTTTTTAATTTAAAGAAAGCATCAAGTGCTTTTTTTCTTGCTTCTTCGTGATTAACAATTGGTTTTGGATAATCTTTTCCAATTATTACTTTTACTTTTTTTTGTAATTCTTCAGACATATTCCATGGTTGATGAATAAATTCATCTGAAACATTTGATAATTCTTTGCACCATTTTTTTACATAAGTACCCTTAGGATCAAATTTTTCACCCTGAAGTATTGGATTAAAAATTCTAAAATATGGCGCTGCATCTGCCCCAGTTCCAGCTACCCATTGCCAACCAGAAACATTATTTGCAATGTTATAATCTAATAATGTATCTTTAAAATACTTTTCACCTTCAAGCCAATTTATTCTTAAATGTTTTACTAAAAATGAAGCGGTAATCATTCTTACTCTGTTATGCATCCACCCGGTCTCATATAATTCTCTCATTCCCGCATCTACTATTGGGTAACCCGTTGTACCTTTTTTCCACTTTTCTAAAAATTTAAGATCTTTAGACCACTCAAATTTATTAAAATTATTTCTTAGATTATTTTTAATCATTCCAGGAAAATTATAAATTAGAGAATGACAAAATTCTCTCCATCCAATTTCATTTAAGTATTTTCGAAAACCAATATTTTTATTTTTTATTTCTAAACACTTTTTCATAATTTGATTAACTGAAATTTGACCGAATCTTAAATAAGGAGATAATTTAGAAGTACCCTCTACTGAAGGTACGTCTCTATTATTTGAATAGTTTGATATTTTTTGTGTAACAAAGTTATTTAACAATTCTGCACCTTTTTCTTCCGTTGGTTGCCAATATTTCTCAAATTTACAATACCATTTTTTCGCAGGATAAATTTTTTTAATATTTTTATTATCTAAATTATTTTTATTTTTTGAATACGGTAAGGATATATCTAAAAACTTAATCGTATTTATTTTTTTTAAATATTTTTCTTCACTCTTTTTCCAATAGTGAGTAAACACCTTAAATGGTGTTCCGTCTTCTTTTTTAATTTCATCTGGTAAATTTAATAAATTTGGTGCAAATTCTTTAAAATCAATATTATTTTTATATAATATAATTTTAATTTTTTCTTCTAATTTGTTATCTTCAAAGCTACATGATCTATTCCAGATTATTTTTTTAATTTTTTTTTTTTTTATCTCTTTTTCAAAAAAAATAGCTGGTTTCTCAAAAACTATGTCAAGATTTATATTTAATAAAAAAAGTTTTTGTGATAGACTTTCAAGCGCTTTTGCTAGCCACCATCTTTGCGCTTCGCATAACAGATATTCTGTTTCATCAAATATAAATAAAGCCCTCTTATTTGAAGTGCTGTCATTTAAAAGACTAGATAATGCTTGATTATTTGAAATTCTAAGATCATCTTTAAACCATAAATAAACTTGTGACATATAAAATATTTTTAAAAATAGTTATTGATTTAATCTCTAATAATAAGTTTAATCAATTCTTAAATTTAAAAAAAGGGATACAATGTCTTTAGAGTTAAACCAACACTTAGGAAAAAAACTTAGAACAAGAAGATCTGCTCTAGGATTAACTCAAACTCAAGTAGCTAGAGCTATAAATGTTACATTTCAACAAATACAAAAATATGAAAAAGGAACTAATGGTGTCAGCTCTTCTAGGCTTTTGCAGTTAGCAAATTTTTTAAAAGTCCCAATTAAATTCTTTTTCGAAGATTTTAAAGATTTCAAAAATATTGATAGTGAAGTTAATAGTAAAAATGATTCTCTAGAAAATTTTATAAACTCTTTGTCAGATATTGAAAAAGAAAGATTATTTTCTATTCTAAATTCTAATAAAAAACTTTCAAGAACAGCTTAATTAATTTTTGGCTCCCCGAGCAGGACTCGAACCTGCGACCAATTGATTAACAGTCAACTGCTCTACCAACTGAGCTATCGGGGAATATTTGCACAATACGATTATTTTTTTTAAAAACAATAATATTATGGAGGCCACGCCCAGAATCGAACTGGGATACAAGGATTTGCAGTCCTCTGCGTAACCATTCCGCCACGTGGCCATATAATTTTCTGTATTATTTTATAATTACTATCGTGTATATATAATTAGTTTTCACAACTCGCAAATATTATGCATCAAAATACTAAAATACATAACATGATAGAAAGTCAGTTGAAGCCGAATAATATTGTTGATGAAAATTTATTAAGTGCTTTTGCAAAAATAAACCAAGAAAATTTTTTGCCACAATATTATTCAAATCAATCCTATGTTGACGACCATATAGTTATTAATAATTCTAGATTTTTATTAAAGCCTTTAATTACTGCTAAATTAATAAGTGTATTAAAAATTTCTAAAGAAGAACATCTTTTAGAAATTGGAACTTCGATTGGATATACAACCTCAATATTAGCTAATTTTTCAAACAATATTTGTACAGTAGAACATGATGAAAGTTTTTATTCTTTAGCTATTAATAACTTTAAGAAAAATAAAATTAACAATATTAAAATTTTTTTAGATAATTATGCAAATTTAAAAGCTGTTAATAGTTTATTCGACAAAATCATTATTAATGGATCTGTAAATAAAGATCCATTAAACATTATTAATAAATTAAAAATTAATGGTAAATTGGCATGCATTTATAAAAATGGATATTCATCTAACTTATGTCTTTATACTAAAACAAAAAATAATTTTGAAAAAATTATAATCTCCAATGCTAGCGCTCCATTGTTAATCAATTATATTGATAAAGAAAATTTTTCATTTTAATGATTGAAAACAATTACGATCATCAACTAATAGAAGGTAAAATTTACAATTTTTGGGAAGAGAATAATTTATTCGCTCCAATAGTAAGTAAGATTAAAAAAAGATTTTCTATAGTAATACCTCCGCCAAATGTAACTGGAAATCTACATATGGGACATGCGCTTAATAATTCGATTCAAGATTTACTCATAAGATATTATAGAAAAAAAGGATACGAAACATTGTGGCAACCCGGCACCGATCATGCTGGTATCGCTACTGAACTTATCGTCGAAAAAAATATAAATTCTCAAAATAAGAAAAAGTGTGAATTAGGTAGAGAAGATTTTTTAAAAGAAGTGTGGAAATGGAAAGAACAGTCCGGAAATTCAATCGTTAATCAATTAAAAAAGTTAGGATCTTCATGCGATTGGAGAAATATTAGATTTACAATGGACAAAGGCTTATCTGAAGCAGTTATTAAGGTTTTCTTGGAGCTTTATAAAAAAAAATTAATTTACAAGGATTTTAAATTAACTAACTGGGATCCATTTTTAAAAACTGCAATATCTGATTTAGAAGTAGTCCAGAAAGAAGTAGTTGGAAAATTATATTATATAAAATATTTTATTACTGAAAATAATTATATAACTATAGCAACAACTAGACCAGAAACTATATTTGCTGACACGGCTATAGCTGTTAATCCTAAAGATAAAAGATTCAAAAAAATCATTGGAAAGTATGCAATAATTCCAATAATAGGTAAAAAAATTAAAATAATATCAGATGATTATGCGGATCCTAATCAAGGCTCTGGTGCTGTAAAGATTACTCCAGCGCATGATTTTAACGATTATGAAGTTGGTCTAAGACATAAGCTCGAACTTATTAATATTTTAGATCCTGATGGAAAATTAAATAATAAATGTCCAAATAAATATGTAGGCATTGATCGCTTAACTGCCAGAGATTTGATTGTTAATGATTTAAGTTCTTTAGGTGTTTTAGAAAAAATAGATGATATAAAACATACTGTTCCTTTTGGAGATAGATCAAATTCAGTAATTGAGCCTTATTTAACTGAACAATGGTTTTTAAATGTCAAAAAATTATCGTTAAAAGCAATTTCGGCCGTCAAAAAAAAACAAACGACATTTTATCCAGAAAACTGGACTAAAATTTATTACAAATGGTTAAAAGAAATTAAGCCCTGGTGTATTTCTAGACAAATCTGGTGGGGTCATCAAATTCCAATATGGTATGGTAAGGATGGAAAAATTTTTGCCGCAAAGGATGTAAATGAGGCACAGTTTTTAGCAGATAAATTTTATAAAAAAAAAAATTCAATAATTAAACAAGATAATAATGTTTTAGATACATGGTTTTCATCAGCTCTTTGGCCTTTTGCAAGTTTAGGATGGCCGGATAATTATATAAAATTAAAAAAATTTTATCCAACTTCTGTTTTAGTGACGGGTTTTGATATTTTATTTTTTTGGGTAGCAAGAATGATGATGATGAGTCTGTTTGTCATGAAAAAAGTGCCGTTTCATAAAGTATATATTCATGCACTAGTTAGAGATGAGCAGGGGCAAAAAATGTCAAAGTCAAAGGGTAATATTATAGATCCTTTAATACTTATAAATAAATATGGAGCAGATGCTTTAAGATTTACTTTGTTGTCAATGACATCTCCTGGTCGTGACGTCAAGTTGTCCGAAGATAGAATAAAAGGTTATAGGAATTTTTTAACAAAAATTTGGAATGTTGCTAAATTTACTGAAATAAACCAATGTAATGAAAATATTAAAAATAATTTTAAAGAGCTTACAATTGAAATAAATCAATGGATTATAAATGAATTTATATCAATGAAAATAGAAACTGAAATTTTAATTCAAAATTTCAGATTTGATGAAGCTTCTAGAAAAATTTATCATTACGTTTGGAATGTTTTTTGTGACTGGTATTTAGAGTTTACCAAACCAATATTTCAATCGAAGGATTTAGAAAAAATAAATGAAACAAAACAAGTATTTGGATTTGTATTTTCACAAATTTTATCTTCACTGCATCCGTTTATTCCTTTTATAACTGAAGATTTATGGTCTAAACTTAAATACAATGATTATTATAAAAGTTCATTAATTCAATATAATAGTAATCATAAAATTTTTACAAAAAAAAATAAAAGTATAAATAATCTTAATTGGATGATTGAGTTGATTACTTTTATTAGATCTATAAAAAACACTTTTTTATTATCACCCGGAGTTTTTGTTGACATAAATATTTCACAACTGTCAAAAGATAAAAATAAATTTTTACTAAATAATTCTGATATATTTAAAAGATTGGCTCGCATTGAGAATTTTTTTGAAACCTCAGAAGATAAAATTAATATATTGCCTTTATATGTGAATGGAGAGACAATTTACCTTAAATTTAATTCTGAAATTTCATTAAATGAACATTTAATTAAATTAAAAACAAAAATATCAATAATTAATAACACTATTAATATAATTAAAAATAAGTTAAAAAATAAATCATTCATATTAAAAGCTCCAAAAGATATTATAGAAAAAGAAAAACAAAACTTAAACTCTGCCTTAAATGATTTGAAACATTTAGAGAGTATTGTATCAATTAAGACTTAAATGAAATTTGATAAATCTAAACTACCTAGCAGATACACTTCTGTTGGTCCGGACAAGGCTCCCCATAGATCATATTATTACGCCATGAATCTTAAAAAAGCTGATATTGCAAAACCATTTGTGGGAGTTGTTTCAACATGGAATGAGGCTGCTCCATGTAACATTGCTTTAATGAGACAGGCGCAGTCGGCAAAAAAAGGTGTTTTTGACAATTTTGGAACACCCAGAGAGTTTTGCACAATTACAGTTACTGACGGAATCGCAATGGGGCATGAGGGTATGAAATCTTCTTTAGTATCAAGAGAGATAATAGCTGACTCAACAGAATTAACAGTTCGAGGCCATTGTTATGACGCATTAGTTGGTTTGGCAGGATGCGATAAATCTTTGCCAGGTTTAATGATGGCAATGTGTCGCTTAAATATTCCAAGTGTGTTTATGTATGGTGGCTCTATATTGCCAGGTAAATATAAAGGCAAAGACGTTACAGTTGTTGATGTTTTTGAAGCTGTTGGAAAACATTCAAACAAACAAATCTCAGATAAAGAATTAGAAATATTAGAAAAAAATGCTTGTCCTAGCGCTGGCGCGTGTGGTGGCCAATTTACCGCAAATACAATGGCATGCGTTTCAGAAGCAATTGGATTAGCGCTACCATATTCTTCTGGTACTCCAGCCCCATATTTAGAAAGAGATAAATATGCTTACCAAAGTGGAATAGCTGTAATGAAACTCTTAAAAAAAAATATCAGGCCAAGAGATATAGTGACATTAAAATCTTTACATAACGCTGCTACCGTTGTGGCTGCTTCAGGTGGATCTACTAATGCAGCGCTTCATTTGCCAGCAATCGCAAATGAATGTGGTATCAAGTTTGATTTGTTTGACGTTATGAAAGTTTTTAAAAAAACTCCATATTTAGCAGATTTAAAACCAGGTGGAAAATATGTAGCTAAAGATATGTTTGAAATTGGTGGAGTTCCAGTTTTACTAAAAACTTTACTAGATGGAGGTTTTCTTTATGGAGATTGTTTAACAGTAACGGGTAAAACATTGAAAGAAAATTTAAAATATGTAAAATTTAATAAAAATCAAGATGTTATAAGACCATATAACAAACCATTATCTAAAACATCCGGCGTAGTTGGGTTAAAAGGAAATTTAGCTCCAGAAGGAGCAATCGTTAAAGTTGCTGGAATGAAAAAATTGAAATTTGTTGGCAAAGCAAGATGCTTTAATAGCGAAGAAGAAGCTTTTAAAGCTGTTCAAAAAAAACAGTACAAACAAGGAGATGTTATTGTAATACGATATGAGGGCCCAAGAGGAGGTCCGGGTATGAGAGAAATGTTATCAACCACAGCTGCTATTTATGGACAAGGTATGGGTGAAAAAGTTGCGCTTATTACTGATGGAAGATTTTCTGGAGGAACCAGAGGTTTTTGTGTTGGTCATGTTGGTCCGGAGGCTTTTAATGGGGGACCAATAGCGTTTTTGAAAGATGGTGATAAAATTACTATTGATGCAAACAAAGGAACTATTGATTTTAATTTAAGTAAAAAAGAAATTTTAAAAAGAAGAAAACAATGGAAGAATATCAAGCCCAATTTTACTTCTGGCACATTATGGAAATATGCCTTATCGGTTGGATCGTCTAAAAACGGTGCGGTTACGCATCCAGGCGCTTATAAAGAAAAATCCTGTTATGCGGACATTTAAACTTTATTTATGAAGATCAAACCAGTTATTTTATGCGGAGGTGAAGGGACACGTCTTTGGCCTGAATCAAGGAAGAAAAATCCTAAACAATTTATTAAAATTAATAACATATCACTTTTAAGACATGCTATTAACAGGGTTAGCGGAAAAAATTTCGATAAAATTACATTTTGTACTAATATAAATTTTTTAGACTTACTTAAGACAGAAGTTAAAAATCTAGATTGCTCAATAGTTGTTGAACCAATAAAAAAAAATACTGCTCCAGCAATACTTGCAGCTTTAAATGACGACAATATTTCATTTTTTCAACCAATAATTATAATTTCAGCAGATCATATAATTGAAAAGAAATCATTGTTTCAAAGTGAATTACAAAAATTATCTAAGTATTTAGATTTGAATAAAATTTTTATTTTTGGAATTAAGCCCTCATACGCAGAAATTGGCTATGGTTATTTGAAACTAAAAAAAGAAAAAAATTTTTATAAAGTCTCAAAATTCCTTGAAAAACCAAATTTTAATATAGCTAAAAAAATAATCAAAAATAAGAATATTTATTGGAATTCCGGAATGTTTTTTTCTAGTAAATCTGCTTTACTGAATGAATACGCTCTATACGAAAACAAACTTTCTATTCAAATTCTTGAATCTTATTTAAATGCCAAAATTCATCATAATATAATTTATTTAGAAAAATCATATTTTAATAAAATTAAATCAATTTCTTTTGATAAAGCTATTTTAGAAAAATCTAAAAATATTTTTGGACATAAATTGCCAACTGATTGGACAGATGTTGGAAGCTGGAAACAAAAATGGCAAATTGAAAAAAAGGACAAAAATAATAATTTTATAAAAGGCAATGTCATTAGTTTAAATGTTAAAAATTCATATATTGCTTCCAATGATAAATTAGTAGTTGCTAATAATTTAAATGATATTTTAGCAGTTCAATATAATGACGCTTTGTATTTAGCTGATCTTAAAAATAGTAATATTAAAAATATTTATCCTTCAATAGTTAATAAATTCTCAGAAATTGCAAATCAACATGTGTTTACAAAACGGCCGTGGGGTGAGTTCAAGAATATTTATGTTGGAAAAAATTTTCAAGTAAAGGAATTAATTGTTGTGCCTGGTGGAATTTTAAGCCTTCAAAAACATAAATTTCGTTCAGAAAACTGGGTAGTAGTAGAAGGAGTTGCTAAAGTTACATTAAACAACAAGATATATTATTTAAAAAAATCTCAGTCAATTTTTATTCCTAAAAGTGCAGTTCATAGAATTGAAAATCCAAATAAGAAAATTTTAAGAATTATTGAAGTTCAAACAGGATCTTATCTTGGTGAAGATGACATTGTGAGGATTAAAGATATTTACGGCAGATCTTAATTTAAAATTAATTTAATAGGCGCATGATCCGATGGTCTTTCAAGTTCTCTGAATTCTTTATCTATAGTTACATTTTTTATTGCTTTGGCAATATTATTACTAATTAAAAAATGATCTATTCTTAGTCCTTTATTATTTTCAAAAGAACGAAATTGGTAATCCCAAAACGTATACATTTCTGCTTTATTATTTACTAATCTAAAAGCATCAGTAAATCCCTCGTTAATAATTTTTCTAAAAATTTTTCTTACTTCGATTTTAAATAACGCGTCATTTTCCCATGCTTTAGGATCGTAAACGTCAATATCTTCTGGTATAATATTAAAGTCGCCTCCAATAATTATTTTATTACTTTTTTTATTTTCTAAGATAATTAATTTTTCAAAATCTTTAAGCCATTTTAGTTTATATTTAAATTTAACAGTGTCTACTGGATTGCCATTTGGAATATAAATACAAAAAATTTTATATTTATCTTTGTTAAATTCTGTTTCTATTGACATAATCCTAGATTGATTTGACTTATCATTTATTAAACTAACTTCATGATTTAAAATTTTATTTTTATGTATAATAGCTACACCATTATAACTTTTTTGACCGTGAACTTTACATTCGTAACCAATATCTAGAAAACTTTTATATGGAAATCCATGATCTTCTGTTTTAATTTCTTGTAATAATAAAAAATCAGGTTTTACTTTCTTCAGGTAACTTATTACATGTTCAATTCTAACTCTTATAGAGTTTACATTCCAAGAAGTTATTATCATTAAACTGAGAATGACGTACCACAACCGCAGGATGATTTAGCTTTAGGGTTGATTATTTTAAATGTGTTTTCAATTAATTTTTCTGAAAACTCAAGAATAGCACCATCAATAAATTCAAATGAAGTTTTGTCAATTAGAACCTTGTCGATAATTATGTCGTTAGCACTAATTTTGTTATCTATAGAAAAATGATATTTAAAGCCTGAACAACCTCCACCCTTAACTTCAATTCTAAAATATTTATTGTAATCTTCATTTTTTATAAGATTTTCTATCTTTTTTTTAGCATTGTCTGTAATGGTGAAATTTATATTCATAAAAAGTTATTGGTATTAACAATATATGACTGGTTTAAATAATTACAATAATTTGTTAAAAAAATATGCTTCTAATAATTTTAATTATTTAGGTCGTCAATTTTCTAATAAAAAAAATATCTACAGATCTTACTATCAAAGAGATAGAGACAGGATAATTCATTCAACATCTTTTAGAAGACTTAAATACAAAACCCAGGTTTTTGTTTATCATGAAGGCGATCACTACAGAACAAGATTAACTCATGCACTTGAAGTTTCTCAAATATCAAGATCTATATCTAGATATTTAGGGCTTAACGAGGATCTGTCTGAAGCAATAAGCCTAGCTCACGATTTAGGTCATCCACCATTTGGACACGCAGGAGAAAAAATATTGAACCAATGCATTTCAAATCATGGTGGTTTTAATCACAATGTTCATTCATTAAGATTAGTAACTGAAATAGAAAAAGCCTATCAAAATTACGATGGTTTAGATTTATCCATAAATACAATAGATGGATTGTTAAAACACAATGGACCTAATTATTTAATTAATCAGTATAAAGATATATTGCCTAATTTATTTAAAATAACAAAAATTAATTTTTTAAAACAGTCATCATTAGAATCGCAAATAAGTTCTCTATCTGATGACATTGCTTATAATAATCATGATATTGAAGATGGCTTAAGAGCAGGTTTGTTCACATTAAATGAAATTAAAGACTTACCAATAATAAAAGAGGCAATTAAAATAAAAAAAAATGAATTCAAAAGCAAAAAACCTTTAAGAAACGAAATTATTAGAACCATGATAAATTTAATGGTTACAGATTTAATTCTGCAAACAAA
>CAIQAD010000045.1 GCA_903869725.1 uncultured Alphaproteobacteria bacterium
AATTTCTTCTTAATATTATAAAATTTAAAAATAAATTCTTGATTAAGTAAATTATTATCCTCAATAAAATTAATCTTAAATTTATATTTATCTTTAAAAAATTTTATCTCGTTAGAATAGGTAGAATTAGTAACATCTATAATTCTTTTAGATAATAAAATATCAATAATTTTAATTTTATTATCACCGAATGCTTTTTCTTCTAAAGTTTTGATAATTTTTAAAGCTACAGACTCAGGCGCTAATTGAATTTCCCATTTAAGTGACCCTTCCCGCAATCTCTGTCTAGTCATTTCAAGTAAACCAAAATTACTAATTCTTCCAAATTGAATTCTTGCTTTATCTATTTTTAGACATTCTCTTAATTTTTTTTCTACCAACCTTTTATTTGAGTAGTTTTCCATATCTATAAAATCGATAACTATTAATCCTGCTAGATCACGCAGTCTTATTTGCTTAGCTATCTCCTCTGCGGCCTCTAAATTGTTTGTAAGAGCAGTTTTTTCAACATTTCTTTCTCTAGTAGACCTGCCTGAATTGATATCTATGGAAACCAAAGCTTCTGTAGGACTTATAATTATATAACCGCCAGATTTTAATTCAATTCTTGGTTCAAAAATTGAATTTAAATGTTTTTCAATATCATAATGATGAAATATTGGAATTTTTCCTTTGTATTGTTTTATATTTTTTGTGTGAGATTCAGAAATTTGTTTTGCATAATTTATGGCAATATCAAAAGCTTTTTCTCCAGAAACAACAATACTACTAATATCCTTGCTATAAAAATCTCTAATAGATCTTCCAATGAGATCTTCTTCTTCATAAATAGTTGCTGGTGCAATTGATTTTAAAGTTGTATTTCTTATTTTTTCCCAAGTTTTTAATAAATTTCCTAAATCATCTTTAATTTCGCTTTGAGTTTTATTGGCTCCTGCAGTTCTAACAATTAAACCCATTGTTTTTGGCAGATTTAAATCATTAATAATTTCTTTTAATTTTTGTCTGTCACTTGAGTTGTAGATTTTTCTAGATATGCCACCACCTTTTGCAGTATTAGGCATTAATACAATATATTTTCCCGCTAAAGAAATGTAGGTAGTAAGTGCGGCTCCCTTTTTTCCTCTTTCTTCTTTAACAATCTGTATTAAAACAATCTGACCTGGTTTTATAACTTCTTGGATTCTATATCTTTTATATTTTGGAAATTTTTTATAGGTAGATTGTTCCGATCCGCTTTCTAGATTATTATTATCTAAATTTTCCTCAACGTTGTTAAAATTTTCTTCCGTGTTTGTTAAATCTTGATTATCATTTTTATCTCGAAGATTAATTTTTTGGTCTTCAATTAATTCACTATCATTATTTTTTTCAGCATCATTTTCTTCGAGAAGCTTTTTACGATGTTCTTCTTCTTCTTTTTTAATTCTGTCTTTGTCAGACTGAGGTATTTGATAGTAGTCTGTTTGAATATCATTAAAAGCTAAAAAACCATGACGTTCATTTCCAAAATCAACAAATGCAGCCTGAAGAGAAGGTTCAATTCTACTAACTTTTCCCAGATAAATATTGCCTTTTAAATTTTTTCTATGAATATTTTCATATTCATATTCGTCTATTCCGTTATTAGATTTGATAGCAATTCTAGTTTCTTCAGGGTACGACCCATCAATAAGTAATTCTTTCGACATAAGTTTAAATTTCTAAATTTTTGATTATTTTTAAAAGTCATAAAATTCGTGTTAATTGATTAATATTACCCAATTATTTAATAAATATCTATTTAAATCTTATTTTTGTAAATTAATTATAAGATAAAAACCCAGTTTCTTTGTATTTAGACGCAAATTATTATAAAATTTATTAATGATAGATTTAAAAAATATTTCTCAAAAAAATCAAAAATCACTTGATAATATAAGGGGGTATCTTTGAGAAAAGTGATATTGAAAAAAAAATTCAAGATTTAGAAAAAATCATTGAACAACCAAATTTTTGGAACAATCAAAAAGAAGCAGAAAAAGTAATAAAAAACAGAAATTTTTTGTCTCAAATAAAAAGTGACTATCTAAAAATTTTGAAAGAACATTTGGATAATAAAGATTTTTTAGAAATTGTTATAAAAGAAAATGATGAAAAACTATTAATTGAACTTAATGATTCATTTAAAGAAAATTTTGAAAGTTTAAAAAAACTCGAGCTGTTATGTTTTTTATCAAATGAGAACGACACTTTAGATGCTTATGTTGAAATTCATGCTGGAGCAGGAGGAACCGAAAGTCAAGATTGGGCAGAAATGCTTAGAAGAATGTATTCTCGATGGGCAGATAAAAATAATTTTAAAACTCAACTTATTCACGAAAGTAGAGGTGAAGAAGCCGGCATAAAATCTTCTACTATTAAAATTTCAGGACAGTTTATCTACGGATGGTTAAAAAGTGAATCCGGTGTCCATCGTTTGGTTAGAATTTCTCCTTTTGACTCAGGAGCAAGACGGCATACAAGTTTTGCAAGCGTTTGGGTATATCCGGTGATCAATGAAGATATTAATGTAGAAATTTTGGATAAAGATATTCGTGTAGACACTTATCGTTCAAGCGGAGCCGGTGGACAGCATGTTAATACTACTGATAGTGCCGTTAGAATTACTCATCTTACAACGGGAATTGTAGTGCAATGTCAAAATGAGAGATCGCAGCACAAGAATAAAGAAACTGCTATGAATATGTTAAAAGCAAGACTTTATGAGTTAGAACTTAAAAAGAAGCAAAAAAATTTTGATAGCATAGAAGAATCTAAAAAAGATATTGGATGGGGAAGCCAAATAAGAAGTTATGTATTACAACCTTATCAATTAGTAAAAGATAATAGGACCAATATAGAAATGACGAATCCAGATAAAGTTTTAGATGGTGAAATTACACCATTCTTAGAAGCTTCAGTATTTCAGGGAGCTTTGTAATGAAAAAAATTTTAATTTGCTTATTTGTAATTTTTTTTTCATTAATTTGTGTATTTATTTATGGTTATGAAACTACAAATTTAAACGCTGAAGTTAGCACAGAGTTTAATAAAAAGTTTCCTAAGATTTCTCTTGAATTTAAAAGTATAAGAATAAACTTAGACCCCAAGAATATTGCAATAAGATTTTCATTAATAGATCCAAAACTTTTTTACAAAAAAAAACTTACTACTATTTATCAATCAAATTTTGAAATTAATTTACTTACATTATTAAGGGGTAATAAAGATATAAGTTTTTTAGAATTAAAATTTTCTGAAAATTCAATAGCAGATAGCGCAGATATAATAAAAGACGTATTTTTTAACACAAATCAAAAATTTATTTTAGATAATAAAATTAAAAATGGCACTATAAGTGGAGATGTAAAAATTACTTTTGATAGAGAGATAGATTATAAATTTGAAGGCGTAGTTAGTAATCTTAATTTTATAATTGATCAAAATTTTCCGGAATTTCAAAATATTAATGCAATTATTAATATAAAAAATGAAACAATCACCACGCAAATATTATCAGGAGACTTGGCAGGATTAAATTTTAGTAAATCTAAAATTTCAGTTTTAAGTAATGATAGTGGTTATAAAGCAGATTTAGATTTAAATTTATCTGGACAACTTCAATCTTTTAAAGATTTTAAAAATATACAGTTTCTTAAAGATTTCAATTATACAAATTCTATAGATGAGCTGTCTTTTGGAATTAAATCTTCAAATAAAATTAATCTTCAATTTGATAAAAATGGAAATTTAATATCGAATACTTTTAAAGGAAAAGCAGATTTAGAAAATTTACATCTTCATATTAACAAGTCGAAATTTTCTAATATTTTTGAAGATAATAATAGATTTTTTTCTAATGGAAAATTTAAGTTAGATTACGATCAATCTAGTACTACAATTAATGGCATTATTTTCAATCAAAATGACTATTTTAATATTAATATTTTGACAGATGATAAGAATAATACAAAATTTAATATCATCTCTGAGTTAAATTTTTCAAATTGGTCTAAAGTTTTTAATTCAAAATATATAAAAGGATCAATCAAATCTTATATTCAAGTAATATTAGATAAGGATAAAGTTTATTTCGAAGTAAAATCTAATCTTAAGAAAAGTTATATTAATTTTTACAGAATTAATTATATAAAATTACTGAATAATGAAGCTGATTTTACTTTAAAAGGAAAATTTTCTAACAATGATTATTTAATAGATAATATTTTATTCGAATCAAATAAAAACAAAATTAATATTTCTAATTTAGATTTAGATAATAATTTTTTAGTTAAATCTTTTAAGTTAATAGAATTATATACAAGAAATAACTCTCTAAATATTGCCTTTTCTAAAAATAACAATTCAAATATTATTGAGATCTTAGGTAGAAAATTAGATGCTACAAATCTAATAGAAAGTTTAACTAGTTCAAACTCATCATCAATAATATCCAAACAATTTAGCGGTTTATTATCAGTCAAATTAGATACAATCGTCACTGGAGCTAATGACGACATTCATGATTTCATTTTAAGTGGAACAGTTGCAAAAGGGATGTTTACAAAACTTAGTGGAAATGGAAATTTTTCAGATAAAGAAAAAATAAATATAAAAATTGGAAGAAATAAAAACAATTATATCGAAACATATTTACACTCTGATCGAGCTAGACCTTTCTTTTCTAGCTTTAGTTTTATAAAAGGTTTCGAGAAAGGAAAATTAGACTTTAGAAGCGAGGATGTAGCGCAAGATATTTCTAGAGGTTCTATTATTGTAAGTAATTTTCAAATTAGGGAAGTGCCATTGCTAGCAAAAATATTATCGTTAACATCGTTAACTGGAATTTATGATACGATTAGAGGGAAAGGCATACGTTTTGATAATGCTGTGTTAACTTTTAAAAACGATAAAAATAATTTTATTATAGAAGATTTTTATGGAACGGGACCTGCAATTGGGTTTATTTTAAACGGTAGTATTAGCAATATTGACAAATCAACAAAAATTAATGGAAATATAATTCCTGCTTATGAAGTAAACAGGGTTATTGGAATGCTACCTGTTGTTGGAGATATTTTGGCTGGTAAAACTGGTGATGGTATTTTTGGAATAAGCTTTACTATTAAAGGCAAAGAAGATGATTTAGATGTGGAAATTAATCCAGCAAAAACTCTGACCCCAAGATTTGTTCAAAGATTTATCAAGATGTTTAGGTCACCCAAGGTTAATCAATTAGATGAATAAGTACATGTTGTTTTTTGCCAAATGAAATTTTTAAAATATCTTTATCTTTAAAATCAATAAGCGTAATTATTTTTTTTTCTTCAGTTACAATTTCATTATTTAATTTATAAGCACGATTTTGAATATTTCTTCTATATTCACCATTTGATTTTGCAAAATTAATTTGAATAATTAATGCATTTAAAGAAATACCTTTTTTAAATTCTTTTTTATTAAATTTAATCTTTGGAAGATCATCCCCAAAAGATTTATCCTGAAAAGTTTTTTTTGCTGTTGTTTCAGCAGTAGAAGCTGATTCATTGCCATGTAAAATTTTAGTAGTTTCATTTGCTAAAATAATTTTTAGGTCATTGATGTTCTTATTATCTTTTTTGTATCCATCAATGACTTCGGTTGGAATTTCAGTAAAAAGTTTTAAATACTTGATTACATCTGCATCATCAACGTTTCTCCAGAATTGCCAATAATCATAAGGAGATGTCATTTTGGCGTCTAACCATATTGCTCCCTTTTCAGTTTTGCCCATCTTAGTTCCCGAGCTATTTGTAATGAGCGGCGTTGTTAGTCCATAAGATTCTTTACCATTAACTCTTCTTATTAATTCTATGCCATTTATTATATTACCCCATTGATCTGAACCGCCGATTTGCAATAGGCAGTCATATTTATTATTTAATTCAAGAAAATCATAAGCTTGCAAAATCATGTAGTTAAATTCTAAAAAACTTAGAGATTGTTCTCTATCCAATCTTAATTTTACACTATCAAAAGTTAACATTTTATTAATTGTAAAATGTTTTCCATAATCTCTTAAAAAATTCACATAATTAATTTTTGTTAACCATTTTTTATTATTTAAAAAAATAAATTTATTTTTTTTAGAATCTAAAAATTGAGTAAAAACTTTTTGTATACCTTTGGTATTTTTATCTATTTCTTTACTTGTCAAAATTTTTCTTGTTTCTTCTTTGCCCGAAGGATCGCCTACGAGTGTTGTTCCTCCTCCAAGCAATACAATCGGAGTATGTCCAAATTTTTGGAATAAACGTAGGCACATAATTTGCAGCAAGCTACCAACATGCAAACTTTCAGCCGTACAATCAAAACCTATGTAGAGTTTAATTTTTTTAGAATTTAATATTGTTGCTAATTTTTCAATGTCTGTGCACTGACTAAAATAACCTCTTTCTTGAAAAGTCTTTATTAAATTCTGATTCATTTATTAAGATAGTATTATACAAAAATAAATAATATTAAAATCTATTATGGTTAAATTTACAGCTATAGGCACTATGAGCGGAACTTCTATGGATGGAATTGATATTTCTTTAATTTGTTCTGACGGAGAATATAGCCTTGAGGTAATCGATAATAATTATTTGGAATATAATTCTAATTTTAAAAGTAAACTTATAAAAATAAGAAAAGAGATTTTAAAAATTAGTGATTTAGAAGAAAAGAATAAATTAGTAAACGATATTTCTCGAGAACTTACAATTTTGCATGTTGAAGCAATTAACCAGTTATTAAAAAATAATCCAAAATATGAATCTGAAATTGTTGGTTTTCATGGGCACACTTTACTTCATAAGCCTGATGATCATTTTACTTTTCAATTAGGTAATCCTGATTTAATGGCTAATTTACTTAAAAAAAAAGTTATTTTTAATTTTAGAGATAACGATCTTCTAAATGGAGGACAGGGAGCACCATTGGCGTCATTATATCATTCATTAATTCTAAAAAATATAAATAAGGAAAATTCAGGAGTAATAATAAATATCGGAGGAATTGCAAATGGTAGTTATTTTGACAAATCTGTAATTCATTCTAATGATATTGGACCTGGCAATTGTTTGCTTGATCAATGGATTAGAGAACAACAAGTTGGTTTTGATTTTGATAAAAATGGAGACATCTCAGCCAAAGGAAAAGTAAATTCTTTGATCCAAGAAGATTTTATTAATCAATATAATTATCATTATAAAAAAAAATCATTAGATATTAATGATTTCAATATCGCGCAATTTAGAGGTTTAAAATTAGAAGATGGAGCAGCAACCTTAGTTAGTATTACAGCTAATTTAATTGCTTCATTTGTAAAAAATATAAACGAAAGAAAAAATATAATAATTTTAACTGGCGGTGGTAGAAAAAATAAAACTTTAATTAATTATTTATCTCAAATTTTAAAAATAAAAATAACATCTATAGAAGATTTTAATTTTGACGGAGATTTTATTGAATCGCAAGCTTTTGCCTATTTAGCGATAAGAAGTTTTCAAAATAATATTTTATCTTTACCAAGCACTACCGGAGTAAAAAAACCTGTGACGGGCGGGAAATTATTTTTATACTAAAATCTAGATTCTTTTTTTACGTATTTTTCAATAGCTGAGCAAAATTCTTTTTCTTTGCTAGCAAAAAAATGATTAGCACCTTCGATTTTTACAAAATCTACATTAATACTCTTTTGATTTTTAAGTTTAGTTTCAAGAGCTTTTGTAGCGTCGGTTGGAACTAGCTGATCTTGTGCAGCGTAAATAACTAATCCAGAAGAGGGACATGGTGCTAAAAAATTAAAATCATAAATATTTGGTTGAGGACAAATGGAAATAAATCTGTAAATTTCAGGTCTTCGCATCAATAATTGCATACATATTAAAGAGCCGAAAGAAAATCCAGCAATCCAGCTTTCATTAGTGGTTGGATTTTGTCTTTGAATCCAATCTAATACAGCCGCAGCATCTGATAATTCTCCTTGACCATTGTCAAATTTTCCATCGCTTTTACCAACTCCTCTAAAATTGAATCTACAAACAGAAAACCCTAATTTTAAAAAAGTATGAAACGCATTATAAACTACGCGATTATTCATTGTGCCACCATATTCAGGATGAGGATGAAGAATTAGAACAGTAGGAGCGGTTGAACTTTTTCCTTGAACGTATTTGGCTTCTAATTTTCCATCAGGACCATTTATAAATGTTCCTGCAGGGTTTATATCGCTCATAAGTAATTTTTTAATAGGCGCCTCTTATATCATAAAAGCATTTTCAATTTCCTCTTTTTTATTAATCTTGACTAAATTAGTAGGAATACTTAAATAAGCGAAAATTTACCTTAATATATAATGAAATTAACAGCAAAAGGCAGATATGCCGTCATGGCAATGACTGATCTTGCTATGTTTAACAAACATCCCAAACCAATTAGCTTGAATGATATATCTATTAGACAAGGTATTTCTTTATCTTTCTTAGAGCAACTTTTTTTAAAATTAAAAAAAAAAGAACTTGTAACAAGCGTTAGAGGGAATCTAGGCGGATATAAACTTGCAAAAGATCCCAATAAAATTCAACTCTCTTCAATCATTGAAGCTGTGGACGAAAATATAAAAACTACTCGATGTAAACTAAAATCAAAAAAGGGTTGTACAGGAAAAACCACAAGATGCATAACTCATAACCTCTGGGACGGTTTATCAAAACATATTAATAATTATTTTTTAACAATTACTTTAAAAGATATTCTAGATGATAAAATTCCAGAGTATTATAATTCGTTATCGAATGTTTCGCAATTAAGTTTATCAAATGGACAATAAAATGATTTATTTAGATTATAATGCGACTGCACCATTAAATTCAAATGTTAGGAAAAAAATAAATAATCTGGATCTAAATAATTTTGGAAATTCATCCTCAGTTCATAAAATGGGTAGAAATTCAAAAAAAATTATTGAAAATGTAAGAGAAAATATTTTATCGAAACTTCAAGCAAAAAATTATGAATTAATTTTTACAAGTGGAGCAACAGAATCAAATAATCTAGCTATCAAAAGTTTTGTTAAAAATAATAATATTAAAGCAGTTTTTACATCTGAATCAGAGCACGCATCTGTTCTTGATGTTATTAAATCATTAGATGTTGAAAAAAAATATTTTAAACTTAATAACAATGGTTCTATTAGTTTATTTGAAATTGAAAATATACTTTCAAATTTAAAAGAACCTTTTTTAGTAAGTTTAATGTACGCAAATAATGAGACTGGAATTATACATCCGATTAAAAAAATTACAGAAATTGTTAAAAAGTACAACGGTTTTATTCATTGCGATGGAGTGCAAAGTTTAGGAAAATGTGAACTTAATATTGATGATTTAAATGTAGATTTATTTTCTTTTTCATCTCATAAAATAGGAGGACCAACCGGAATTGGCGGGCTGTTAGTTCATAATAAGGCTAAAATTTCCCCAGAGATTGTCGGTGGAGGTCAGGAGAAAAATTTAAGATCTGGAACTGAAAATTTTTATGGAATTTTAGGATTTGGAGAAGTTGTTTCAGATATTGAACATTTAAATAAACTTTCTTACACTAATGTTAAAAATAATAGAGATTTTTTAGAAAATAATCTCAAAAAATTGTCTAATGAAATTAAGATATTTGGAGAAAATTGCGATAGATTAAATAACACCTGTTACTTTGCCTTTCCATCTATGACTAGTGAAAATCAAGTAATTGCTTTAGATCAAAAAGGGATTTGTGTAAGTTCAGGAGCAGCTTGTTCTTCAGGCAAAGTTGAATCTTCGCATGTTTTAAAAGCAATGAAAGTAGAAGATAAATATATTAATTCAGCAATTAGAGTAAGCTTAGGATGGAACTCTACTAAAGAGCATGTTCAAAAATTTTTTGATGTGTGGAAATCTGATTGTTTTAAGAAAGGACGAAATCATGCCTGATGAATTGATTAAAGAACAATTAAATTCAAATCAAGAATATGCGTATGGTTTTGTAACTGACGTTGAAACTATTAAAGTTCCAAAAGGATTAAACAAAGAAGTTATTATGTTTATTTCTAAACAAAAAAATGAACCAGAATGGCTATTAAACTGGCGTCTCAAAGCGTTTGAAAGATTACAATCAATGACTGAACCTAATTGGCAAAAACCGCAATATCCGAAAATTAATTATCAAGATTTATATTATTATTCAGCACCAAAAAATTTTAAAGAAGGCCCAAAAAGTTTAGATGAAGTTGATCCTGAAATTAGAAAGACTTATGAAAAATTGGGAATTCCTTTGAATGAACAAAAAAGATTAACAGGCGTAGCGGTGGATGCAGTATTTGATTCAGTTTCAGTTGCAACTACATTTAAGGAAAAATTAAATGAAATTGGAGTGATATTTTGTTCAATTTCTGAAGCTGTGCAAAAACATCCAGATTTAGTTAAAAAATATTTAGGTTCAGTTATTCCATTAACAGATCATTATTTTGCAACTTTAAATTCAGCAGTATTTACAGACGGATCTTTTGTTTACATCCCGCCTAACGTTAGATGTCCAATGGAACTGTCAACGTATTTTAGAATTAATGCATCAAACACAGGGCAGTTTGAAAGAACATTAATAATTGCTGATAAAGGTAGTTATGTAAGCTATTTAGAAGGCTGCACAGCTCCAATGAGAGATGAACATCAATTACATGCAGCTAATGTTGAACTGATTGCCTTAGATGATGCTGAAATTAAATATTCAACAGTTCAAAATTGGTATCCTGGAGATAAAGAAGGCAAAGGAGGAATTTATAATTTTGTAACTAAAAGAGGAGATTGTAGAGGAAATAACTCTAAAATTTCTTGGACCCAAGTTGAAACTGGATCTGCGATAACATGGAAGTATCCTAGTTGCATTTTAAAAGGAGATAATTCTCAAGGTGAATTTTATTCAATAGCTATTACTAATAATTATCAAAAAGCAGATACCGGGACTAAAATGATTCATTTAGGAAAAAATACCAAAAGCCGCATTATATCTAAAGGAATTTCAGCAGGACATGCCGATAATACTTACAGAGGTCTAGTAAGTATTAACCCTAAAGCAGAAAATGCAAAAAATTATACGCAGTGTGATTCATTATTAGTTGGAAATTTATGCGGAGCTCATACTGTTCCTTACATTGATAATAAAAATTCAAGCTCGACTACAGAACATGAAGCGACAACATCTAAAATAAGCGAAGAACAATTATTTTATTGCAAACAACGTGGTCTAAATCAAGAAGAGGCCGTGAGCTTGATTGTAAATGGTTTCTGTAAAGAAGTACTTCAGCAGCTTCCTATGGAATTTGCAGTTGAAGCGCAAAAACTTGTTGCTATTAGCTTAGAAGGGAGTGTTGGATAATGCTTGATATACAAAATTTAAATGTGAGTGTTGAAAAAAAACAAATTATCAAAAATTTAAATTTAAAAATTGATAAAAATGAAGTCCATGCAATTATGGGTCCGAATGGTTCTGGAAAAAGTACGCTATCTTACGTGCTTGCAGGAAAAGAAGGATATGAAGTAAGTGGAGTGATCAATTTCAAAGATGAAAATATTTTAGATTTAGAAGCAGATGAAATTGCCCAAAGAGGAATATTTTTAGCATTTCAATATCCTATAGAAATTCCAGGAGTATTTATGAATAATTTTTTAAAAACTTCTTTAAATGCCGTAAGAAAAGCTAAACATTTAAAAGAAGTTGATGTAGTTGAGTTTTTATCTTTAGTAAAAGAACACGCTAAGAAATTAGGGATTAAAGAAGAACATTTAAATAGAGCTTTAAATGTTGGTTTTTCTGGTGGAGAGAAAAAAAGAAATGAAGTTTTGCAAATGTCTTTATTAGAACCTGATCTTGCAATATTGGATGAAACTGATTCCGGTCTTGATATTGATGCTCTTAAAATTGTTGCAGATGGAGTTAACGCTTTAAGAGATAAAAATAGATCTTTTTTAATAATTACACATTATCAAAGATTGTTAGATTACATTAAGCCAGATTTTGTGCATGTAATGGTCGATGGCAACATCGTTAAAACAGGATCTTCTAAACTTGCCAAAGAACTCGATCAAGTTGGGTACAAGGAATTTAAAGCGCACATTTAATTTAATAGCATGGACGTACAAATAGCTAAAAATTATGAGAATTTTCTCAAAGAAACAGCGTTAAAAGATTCGAGTGAATTAAACGATCTAAAAAATATCAATTTTAATAATTTTAAAAAACAGGGTCTTCCAACAAAAAGAAATGAAGATTGGAAGCAATCTTCGCTTAATGATTATTTAAAAAACTCAGAAAATCTGACAATTTTTAATGATAAACAATTAAGATTTAGAATTTCTAAAATAGAAAAATTTAAGCATAACAAAATCGTTTTATTTAACGGCCAATTACAAAAATGTGAATTTGAACAAGATGATTTTAATAAAATTACCGTATTAAATATTGAAGATTATTTTAAAAATAATAATAAA
>CAIQAD010000046.1 GCA_903869725.1 uncultured Alphaproteobacteria bacterium
AAATTATAAATTTTATTTTATTTTTTACTAATTTATAAATTAGATATTTTGGTAAGTTGCTTTCTCCAACAATTATTCCAAGCATCTATTATAAAGGTCTGCAAATTGGTCTTTTATTATTATTCTGAAGAAAATTAATCACTTCCGAAACAGTTTTATATTTTAAATATTTTTTTGCTTCATTAATTCCACCAATTAGAGTTTTGCTACCAAATATTATCTCGACTGATTTACTTAAAATTCTTATCTCTTCATTTTCATATCCGGCTCTTTTAAGACCAATAATGTTAATACCGTCTAAATGACATCTGTTTCCAGTAACAAGACCATACGGAATAACATCTTTTTCAACTCCAGTCATTCCTCCAATCATTGCAAACTTTCCTATTCTAGTAAATTGTTGAACTGCAGAGTTGCCACCGATTATTACATTGTCTTCAATTTCTACATGTCCTCCTAATGAGACATTATTTGCTAAAATGACATTGTTTCCAATTTTGCAATCATGGGCAATGTGAGAGGAAATCATAAATAAACAGTTGTCTCCTACTATAGTAACTCCTCCTCCTTGTTCGGTTCCTGGGTTAATTGTCACGTATTCTCTAATTTTATTATTTTTTCCAATTTTTAAAAAAGTTTTTTCATTTTTATATTTAAGATCTTGAGGTTTGCTTCCTATAGATGCAAATGAGAAAATTTCGCAACTTTCATCAACAGTTGTATTGCCAGAAATTACTACATGGGATGAAATTTTGTTATTCTTTAGAATTTTTACATTTTTACTAATAACACTAAAAGGGCCTATAGCAGATGTTTTGTCAATAATAGCTCCCTTTTCAACTACGGCTAACTTGTTAATCATTCTTGTCTACAATTGTTGCCATCCATTCGGCATTTGCCATCAATTCCTTGTTAACAAAAGCTGAACCCTCATAGGCCCAAATTTTGCTTCTAATTTTTGTAGCTCTAACTTTAAGTTCTAAAATGCAATCTGGCATTATAGGTTTTCTAAATTGCGCTTTATTTATTGTCATCAGATATACTAATTTATTTTTAGTAACCTCTGATGATAAGCTAATACTAGTTAACGTTGCAGCAGTTTGACCAAAAGCTTCTACAATTAAAACGCCTGGCATCACTGGCTGTCCTGGAAAATGACCGTTAAAAAAAAAATTATCCTTAGTAATATTCATAATCCCTGTAGCAGATTCCATTGGAATAATATCAGTTAATTTTTCAATTAATAACATTGGTTTCCTGTGTGGAATTAAATTTTCAATATTTTTAATATTTAAATCTCTAATTTTTTTCATTTTTATTTTTTATAAATTCTTTAATATTTTTGGCAGGATAACCCATTACAGTTTCATTGTCTTTTATGTTTTTAATAACTCCACTCTTGCCACCGATTTTAACATTATTGCCAATTCGCAAATGACCTGAAATTCCAGATTGTCCACCAATACTTACATTGTTTCCAATTATTGTACTACCTGCAATTCCACATTGAGCAGCAATCATACAAAAATTACCAATTTTAACATTATGAGCAATTTGCACTTGATTATCTACAGACGTAAATTCTCCAATAACGGTGTCGGACAAAGAACCTCTATCAATTGTACAAAGTGAACCTATTTGAACATTGCTTTCAATAATAACTCTACCTATGTGAGGAAAAACTATTTTTTTTTTATTAACATAAGTAAAACCAAATCCAATAAGACCAATCAAGGATCCAGATTTTATTATAACGTTGTCACCTATGAATGCATTATGAATAACAACATTTGATCCAATGTTACAATTTCTACCAATTTTAACATTCGAATTAATGATCACATTATTTCCGATCTTAGTATGCTGTCCTATTTTGACTGATTTATCAATTAAGCCGTTATTACCAATAATAATTTTATTTTTTTTATAATTATTATTTTTATAAGAATTTTTTACTATTTCGTCATCTTTGTCTGAATCTGGATAAAATAATAATGCAATACGATAAAAATCGATTAATGGTTTATCAGAAATTATTTTTACAATATTTTTATTTAGATGGCTGCTTAAATTGTCTGTAACAATACAAACTGATGCCTTGGTTAACTTAGCATCACTAATATATTGAGATTTATTCAAAAAAGTAATTTCATCTTTTTTTGCTTCTTTAAGGTTACTTATATTTTTTATTTTAATATCTTTTACTATTTTAGAACTTTTTAAATTTAAAAAATTTAAAATAAACTTTAAACTGATTTCTTTCTTTTTAAAAAAAAAGGAACTCATAGAATAAATGAAATATTTTTAAAATACTCCGCCAATTGTAAAGAAAAAAGGCCGAGTACTATCATAAGGACCTTTGCTAATCGGAATACCGTAAGTCAATCCTATAGGGCCAAGTGGAGTTGTAAAATTTAAACCTATTCCAGCTGACATTCTCAGTTTTTGATTTTGTTGCAGGTTAGTGTCATGAAAATCTGTTCCCCACGTTTCTCCAATATCATAGAAAAGAAAACTTAACGCTCTCCAGTTTTCAGGTATTGGATTAGGAAAAGATGTTTCAAAATTTAGGTTTGCAAGATAATTACCTCCAACGAATATACCATCTTCATAAGGTCCGGTTCTACGATTTGAAAACCCTCTTAATTCATTTTCAGACAGATATAATCTTTCTGACATTTTTACTGGACTACTACTCAAAGAACTAGCATCTGCTACTTTAAACTTAACTGAACCAATAAAATCTTTATTTATTAATTCATGATAAACTGTTCCACCAACAGTAGTAACTATTCCTGGTCTGTCGCTAATTCCAGGTACATCAAAAGATTGTGAAAGAAAAAGACTGTATCCTGAAGTTGGTGAAAACTTTGAGTCTCTATTATCAAAAGTTAAACGATAACCAGGTGTTATTGCGTTATATGTTCCATTTTGACTTTGAAGATAACTTGTTGATGCAGATGATGTGTTTAGTTGTTCTACTTGCGCAGTAATTGATGGTGATAAATAAAATTTTTCATACACTTCGTAAACAGTATAAACAGTATCTCCCAATTTTTTATCATCCAAACCACCAATACTTTTCCACTTATCATTTTCTATGTATACAGTATTGCCTGCTATTCTGCCCGAGTCGTTAAAATTTGGAGACTCAACGTTAATCGAACCCATAACTTTTTGTGTTCCGAGTGTTGCATTAACACCTACATTTGTACCATTCCCTAATAAATTTTTTTCCTTAAAATCTAATGTAATTAAAGGACCTTGCGTTCCATATCCTATTCCGGCTCCTATACTGCCTGAAGGTTGTTCCTTAACTGCAAAATCAATATCTTTATAATCATTTCTGTTAGTGTCTTTAATATTATAAGTAACATCCTTAATGTAACCTTTTGATTTAATTTGATCTATTGAGCGTTTAATTCTAAAATTATTTAAGTAATCTCCCTCAGAAATAGACATCTGGTCTCTAATTGTTTTTTCTTTTGTAATGTCATTACCAGTTACGTTAATTCTATTAATGTACTTGACAGGAGATTTATTAATTGTGACTGCAACATCGATGTTATTCATAGATATATCTTTTTTCTCAATAATATTTACATTTAAATTAGAATAATTTTTACTTTCTAAATAATTAACAATTTTCTCATTTAGATTTTTAATACTAGTAGACGAATAAATTTTATTTATAAGTAACTTGTTTGTTATATTTTTGACTTCATTAAGATCTTTATCAATTGCAAAATTATCAAACTGAAAATCTACTTTTCCAAAATTAAATATTTTTCCAGAATTAACTGAAAAAGTAATATTAATATTATTATTTTCTAAAGCAGCATATGACGACTCTATTTGCACATCATAAAAACCTTTGGACTGGTAATAATCGCGTAACATTTTTTTATCATTTTCAAGAATATCTTCATTAAAATATGGCGAAGAAAAAAAATTCCACCATTTATATTCTGCTGTATTTATTTGGCTAATTAACTGCGAAGAACTAAAATACTTATCGCCAATAAAATAAACATTTTTTACATAAACTTTATCGCCTTTATTAATATTAAAAATGACATTTACTTGATTTCCTTCTATTTTAATTACCTCAGGCTTAATAGAAGCTTTAAAATATCCATCTTTTTTATAAAATTCGATTACTTTAGTTAAATCTTGATTTAGTCTATTAGTTGAGAAAATAGAATTTTCTTTTAAATAAAGTATTTTATAAAGATCTTCTTTCTCTGCATCTTTAACACCATCTAAATAAAAAAAATTAACAACAGGATTTTCAGAAACTTTAATATTTAATATATTATTTTTATAATCGATTGTTACGTCCGAAAAAAACTCAGTACTGTAAATTTTTTTAGTTAAATCGTTTATAAAAAAACTATCAACATTTTTAGTTTTTCTATCAATCAAATCCAGAATTGATTTATCAGAGATTCTTTTATTACCTAATATTTTAATGTCAGAAATATCAGCGAAGGAGCTTGTAGAAAAAAAAAGTAAAAAAAATAAAAAAAAAAATCTCATACTAGTTTACTGTGTGTAAATTTGATAATATCGTTAATGTCATAAATAGATGTAATTTTAGTATTTTTGACATATCTTTGTATATCTTTTCTATCAAAAAATACACATAAGTTCTTTAAAATATGCTCAAATAAAATCTCATTATTAAGAAATTTTGATACCAAAAATTCATTCGCACAATTAAGAACTATATATCCAACAAAATTTAGTTTATTTAAGAAGTTAAAGATTCTGTAAACTGACATTCGTACATCAAATTTATAAAAATTTAATTGCATTTTATTTGTACTTAAAAAATTATCGTTCGATGTAATTATTTTTTTATTATTCATAAATAAAAAATTCATGATCGGAATTTTCATATCTGTATCATGATAAATCATTGATGAGAAATTATTGCGAAAATTAACAATTGCATGAACCTTAGACTCCGGATGTATTACAAAAGAAAATTTATTTATAGGCAAATCAAATATCAGTGATGCCTCAATAATTTCTAATATTTTATTAAAAAGATTAGCAGAATCTACTGATATTTTTTTTCCCATTTTCCATTTCGGGTGTTTTACTGCTTGTTTAGGAGTGACTTTAGATAAATTAATTTTTTTATTAAAAAAAGGACCACCAGATGCAGTAAGAAAAACTTTAGAAATAGTACTAATATTCTTTTTTTCTAAAAGTTTGTAAATTGAAAAATGTTCAGAATCTAATGGGAAAAAAGAGCATCCAAACTTTTTCATCTCTTTTTTTAAAAATGGCCAACCACATATAATACTTTCTTTATTTGCAATTCCTAAATTTTTTGTAAATTTAATTATTTTATAAGTTGGTATTAAACCTTCAACTCCAGAAATTGCAGAAATACTTATATCGAATTTATTTTTTTTTATTTCATCAATGTCATTGATTAATTTTATTTTGTTTTTAGAGGTAAATTTTATTAATTTATTAGATAAGAGTTTATTATTTGTATAAATATACTTTGGTTTAAAAATTTTTGACTGATTAACTAATAAATTATAATTTGTACTTCCGCTTAATAATTCAACCTTAAAATAACTTTTGTATTTTTTTATAATTTCTAGAGTTGATTTGCCTATGCTTCCTGTCGAACCAAGAATTGCAACTTTTTTTTTCATATTTTAAAAATATAAGCAAATATTATGATCCAAAAAAAACCATCTAATCTATCTAAAAACCCTCCGTGCCCAGGTATGAGATTTGAAGAATCTTTAACTTTATTTTTTCTTTTAATAAACGACATTAGCAAGTCACCTAGTTGACCTATTAAACACAAAAATGACTGAAAAAAAATTATATTTAAAATAGAAAAACTATTTGTAGAAATTAACAAAACAAGAAAAGAAAGTTGACTCAGAACAAAAGAACCTATGACTCCAGACCAGGTTTTTTTCGGGCTAATTTTAGTAAGTTTTTTCCATTTAAATAACTTTCCAAAAATAAATCCACCCATATCAGTTAGCCAACTTATAATAATTAACCATAAAAAATGAAAATTATAATGACTAGCATTATATAAACTTAAACAAGCATAAGAAAAAAATACCAAGAAAATAATTCCAAGAATAAAAATATAATTTTTTTTTGTATTCAGCTTAAACCATTCGTAAATACAGCAAATAATACTAATCAAAATTACAAAATTAAAAATTATTGGCTTAAAAATAATAAAATAAATCAAAGGTAACGCGAGCAGACTTACTAATATTCTAATTGTAGTATTATTCATTAACGCTTCCAAAATTTCTTTTAATTTTTGTAAATTTTATAATAATTTTTTTAAGGTCATTAAAATTAAAATCAGGCCAATTTTTTTTTAAAAAAAATATCTCAGCATAAGAAAGTTGCCAAAGTAAAAAATTACTCAATCTCTGGTCACCTCCAGTTCGAATTAAAATTTCAGGATCAGGTATATTATTAGTATATAAATTATTACTAATTAATCTTTCGTTAACTTTCTTTATTTTTTTATTCATTATAATTTTATTAAATGCTCTTATTAATTCTAATTTTGAACCATAATTAAACGCAAAATTCACAATAATTTGATTGTTTTTATTAGTTTGTTTTTTTACTTTTAAAATTATATTTCTTATATTTTTTGGAAATTGCGAAATATTACCTAAAAAATTAATTTTGATGTTATTTTTTTTTAATTTACTAAATTTTTTTAAATAAAAAATTTTAAGTAAATAAAATAGATAATCAATTTCTTCCTTTGGACGCTTCCAGTTTTCAGTTGAAAAAGTATATAGTGTTAGATATTTTATTTTTAATTTAATTGAATTTTTTATAACCTCTTCTATCGCAGACAAGCCATAATAATGGCCTTTATTCCTATTATTATAATGCTTTAAACCCCATCTACCATTTCCATCCATAATAATCGCAATATGCGATGGGTACGTCATACTTTAATTATTTCGGCTTCTTTTTCAGTAAGTTTTTTATCTATTTCAGCTATCTTTGTATCAGTTAGCTTTTGAATATCATTTGATTTTTTCTTTGCATCATCTTCGCTTAATGAATTACTTTTTTGCTCATTCTTTAAATCTTCTAATGAATCTCGTCTGATATTTCTAATGCTGACTTTGGCTTTTTCTGCAATACTTTTTAAAATTTTAATTAATTCTTTTCTTCTTTCTTCTGTTAATTTTGGAATTGCAATTCTTAATAACTGTCCATCTACCAACGGATTTAAATTTAATTCAGAAGTTCTAATAGCGTTATCAACTGATCCTACATTGCTTTTATCCCAAACTTGTACGGTAATCATCTGCGGCTCAGGAACAGAAATTGTAGCAACTTGACTAATTGGCATTTTTTGTCCGTAAACATCTACTTTTATACTATCCAGCATTTTAGGATTAGCACGTCCAGTACGTATAGTTTGAAGTTCTCTTTGATAAGACGAAATAGACAAATTCATCTTTTCTTCAGTCTTTTTTAAAATCACTTTATGCCCCTACTAACGATTGTACTTCTTGGTTAAAATCAGTTTTTTTAACTTCGATACCCTCACCTACTTTATATCTTATAAATTTAGAAATTGTTAAAGTAATATTTTTAGATTTTTCAAATTCTTTTATTGCTTGATCGACAGTCAAATCTTGGTTATGAATCCACTTTTGTCCTAGCAAAGTATTATCGGATATAACTTTTTTTATTTTTCCAACTAAAATTTTATCAATCATTGCGTTATCTTTGCCTTGATTTTTCAACTCTTCTTTTAAGATTTCTTTTTCTTTATTAATAAAATTTACATCTAAATCTTTCTCATTAATGCTCATTGGAGACATTGCTGCGATATGCATGCATATTTTTTTTGAAAAATTTTTTATATCTTCTGATGTATTGTTAGTATCAATACTAATTAAAACTCCGATTTTCCCCATATTATCATTCTGATTATTATGTATATATTTTTCTATAATTCCTTTTGTGCTATTTAAAAAATCAGTTCTTCTAATTTTAATATTCTCTCCAATTTTAGAAATTAAATCAATAATTTGATCTTTAATTGACTGATTGTTTATTTTTTCATTTAAAAGATCTTCTAATGAAATAGCTTTATTTAACGCCACATTAGAAATATCAGAACAAAATTTTATAAATTCATTATTTTTGGCAACAAAGTCTGTTTCAGAATTTACTTCTGTAATTGAAGCCTTGTTACCACTTGCCGATATAACAATTAAACCTTCTGCAGCATCACGTGAAGATTTTTTTGCAGCTTTAGAAATTCCTTTTTTTCTTAAATATTCAATTGATTTTTCAATATCATAATTATTTTCTGAAAGAGCAATCTTGCAATCCTGAATGCCAGCTCCTGTGAGTTCTCTGAGTTCTTTAACTTTATTTAAATTATCTGATGACATTAAAATAAGATATAAAACTTACTGAATTGTATCCGTTTTTTTAGAAGAAGATTTTTCTTTTATCTCTAATTTAACTGTTTTTTTAATTTTCTTTTCTTCAAGATTTTTAACTTTCTTTTCTTCAATAATAGGCTCTTCAATTTTAATATTTTGTTTTGCTTCAAGAATTGTTCTTTTAGCAATATCGCAATATAAGTTTATAGAACGTCTTGCATCATCATTTCCTGGGATTGGAAAATCAATATCATCAGGATTAGAGTTGCTATCTACGACTCCGATAATTGGAATTTTTAATTTCTTGGCTTCTTGAATAGCAAGAGATTCAATATTTGTGTCAATTACAAATAATAAATTAGGTAGGCCTTTCATGTCCGCTATACCGCCAAGAGATCTATTTAACTTATCTCTTTCCAAACTCATTTTTATAAGTTCTTTTTTAGTGAAACCCTTATTTTCTTTATTAAGTTCTTCTGTAATTTTTTTCAGTCTTTTGATTGAATTGCTAATAGTTTTCCAATTGGTAAGCATTCCGCCTGGCCATCTATGATTAACAAAAAATTGTCCTGTTTCTTTTGCCGTTTCGCCAATAAGTTCACTTGCTTGTTTTTTAGTTGATACAAATAAAACTTTTCCACCTGTGGATACGCACTTAAATAATTCTAGCATTGCAGAATTAAGAAGTTTTACTGTTTGTAATAAATCAATAATGTGAATTGAATTTTTTTCACCAAAAATAAATTTTTTCATTTTTGGATTCCATCTGAAGGTCTTATGCCCTAAATGAACTCCAGCTTCTAAAAGCTCTTTAACTGATACACTTGGTACATTCATATATTCTCCGGTTATTTCCACCGCAGTTTCTGCCATTAAGGACCGGGGGTATTTCTACCATTAACTGCGTGCGAATTTTGAACGTTTTATAAGCAAAAAATTGGAAAAAACAACTAAATACTATCCAGTTTTACACTCAAATCCTGCTGAATTTAGAACGTTTATTACAGAACTATTAACTAATTTATTCTCTTTAAGATCAATTATGTAATTTTTTCCTTGAAGGGAATATTTAATTTCGACTTTTGTTTCACCTTTATCTTTTAATAAAGATTTTAATTCATCAATTTTTTTAAGATCTTTAATAAGTATCTGCGTTTTGAAAACTTTGGCCTCTTTAATAGAATTAATCTCGGTTAATTTCCTTACTGTTAGTCGAGAAGTTCCATTTGTCATAGTCTCTTTTACAACATTAATTAAAAAGGAATTTCCTGCGATAAGATAGCTTCGATTGGCAATTAAAATTTCAGAAAATATAAATAGCTCATACATTCTGCTCAAGTCGCTTAATTTAATAATACCAAATGGCTGACCTTTTGAAGTTTTCTTTTCCTGCAATGCCATTAAGGTTCCTGATAAAACAAACTCTTTACCATTTAAATTATTTTCTGAAATTTCTACATAATTAATAACGTTATAAGTTTTTAAAACTTTTGAATAGTTAAGTAATGGATGTTCGCTCATAAAAAATCCTATAGATTCAAATTCATTATTCATTTTTTCATTTTGATTCCAGTTCAATTGAGCGTCTTTTTTAAAAGGAATTACAACTTCGTCTGTATTGTTAGAAAATAAATTATTTTGAAGTAAATTAGATTCTTTATAATTTTTAGATATTTTTATAATTTCAGGAACGTTATCAAATAAAAGTTTTCTATTTTTATTTAAACAATCAAAAGCTCCTGATTTGATTAATCCTTCTAATTGAAGTTTATTGATTAGTTTTGAATCAATTCTTGAAATAAAATTTTCTAACGATTTAAATTGTCCATTTTTTTCTCTTTCTTTCACAATTTCTTTTACAGAAACATAACCTACAGCTTTAATTCCTGAAAGAGCATAATAAATTTTATTATCATTAACTATAAAGTCTGCATAAGATGAATTTATTGAGGGTAAAACAACTTCGATATTTAATCGTTTTAATTCTTGATAAAACTCATTTAATTTATCTGTATTAGCCAAATCTAAATTCATAGATTCTGCTAGAAAATAAGCAGGAAAATATGTTTTCAAATATGCTGTTTGATAAGCAATCAAAGCATAAGCAGCAGCATGGCTTTTATTGAAACCGTATTGAGCAAACTTTTCTACTAACTGAAATATATAAACAGCTTGGTCTTTTGGAATTCCATTTTTAACAGCTCCTTCTATAAAATCTTTTTTCTGTCTTTCCATTTCAGCAGATTTCTTTTTACCCATGGCTTTTCTCAAAATGTCAGCTTTACCAGCAGAAAAACCAGAGAGTGCTTGGGCTATTTGCATGACCTGCTCTTGATAAATAATAACTCCATAAGTCTCTTTTAATATGTGTTCAATTTTTGGATGAAGGTAGTCAGGTTTTTCAATGCCGTGTTTACAATTATTATATTTAGAAATATTTTGCATTGGGCCAGGTCTAAACAATGCAACGAGTGCTATGATATCTTCAAATTTATTAGGTTTCATTTGTTTTAGTACTTCGCGCATTCCAGCACTTTCCAACTGAAATACCCCCATACTTTCACCTGATGTAAGAAGATCAAAAACCTTAGTATCATCCATTGGAATTTTTTCTAAATCCAAAGAGATATTATTTTTTTTTAAAGAATTAATTGTTTTTTTAATAACTGTTAAAGTTTTAAGTCCTAAGAAATCAAATTTTACTAAGCCTGCGTTTTCAGACCACTTCATATCAAACTGGGTTACCGGAATATTATTTTCTCCATTTAAATCTTTGTACAAAGGAGCTAATTCTTCAATATTTCTATCTGCAATAACAATTCCAGCAGCATGGGTTGCTGTATTTCTGTAAAGACCTTCTAATTTAATAGCTAGTTTTACAAGTTTATCAATTTTTGGATCTTGTTTTTGAGCTTCTTGAATCCTTGGTTCGATCGCAACTAATTCCTGCAACGACATAGGATGCGAAGGATCAAACGGGATCATTTTAGAAAGACCGTCTACAACTATATAAGGAAGACCTATTACTCTTCCTATATCCCTTAAAGCCATTCTGGCTTGAAGTTTTCCAAATGTTATAATTTGAGCAACGCCACCTTTGTATTTATTTTTTACATATTCAATAACTTTATCTCTGTCTTCTTGACAGAAATCGATATCAAAGTCTGGGATAGAAATACGATCAGGATTTAAAAATCTTTCAAAAATTAATCCAAATTTAATGGGATCAAGTTCGGTTATAAATAAACACCAAGCAACTAATGATCCAGCTCCAGATCCTCTCCCTGGTCCAACTGGGATATTGTTTTTTTTAGCCCACAAAATATAATCAGAAACAATTAAAAAATATCCAGAGAATTTCATCTGATTAATCATTTTGATTTCATAACTAAGTCTTTCAAAATATATTTTTTTTAATTCATCAATTTTTGATTTATCTGAAATATTTTTTAGAACAAATTCATCTAATCTTATATTCAAGCCAGCAATTGCAAGCTTTTCTAAAGTTTGCTCAATTGTCTCTGAAGACTTGCCGTCAGCAGCAATAAAGTTTGGCAAAAGAGGTTTGTTAGGTAAAGGTCTGTAAGTGCACAAATATCTTAAATTATTGTTATTTTCTAACGCAGATGGAATATCTTTAAAAAGCTCAATCATTTCAGCGTTAGATTTTAGGTAATGTTGATCTGTGTAACTTATTCGATTTTTGTCATCCACGTATGATTTTTGTCCTATGCAAATGTAAGCATCATGCGCTTCAAACATATCTTGATTAATATAAAAAACTTCATGAGTTGCAATTAGAGGAATATTTAAATTCTTACTTGAGTTTAACAAATAGTTTTCAATTTTACTTTCATTAACATCGCCATGACGTTGAATTTCATAAAAAAAATTATCTTTGAAAACGGATTTAATATTTTTTACAAATTCATCAAAAATACTATCTTGGTTAGCTAAAATAAGTTTAGAACATAATGAATAATTTCCACCGAATAAAATAATCAAACCCTCTGAAAAGTTTATTAAATCTTCTAATAAAACATGCGGATCTTCAGTTGTTGTGTTTTCTAAATATGATTTCGAAGAAAGCTTAAGTAATTTTTTATAACCAATTTCATTTTTAGCTATTAAAGTAATTTTGCCAATAATATTTTTAACTTTGATGTTCAGTTGAGTTCCAATAATTGGGTGTACACCAACTTTTGATAATTCTTCCGAAAACTCTAAAGCTCCACCTAAATTTAGAGTATCGCACACACCAAGCGCATAAAATTTTTGAAGTTTAGAATACTTAGCAAGCTCTTCAATTTTAACTGCTCCTTCGCAAATAGAATATTGCGTGTGAATTTTAATATGATTAAATTGTATATTATCTAGACTCATTTTTAATTCAAAATTTTAACATTAGAATTTTGAATAGCTAATTGGATATCAGATTTTTTTGCTAATTCTCTATTGTGAGTTGCAAAAATGATCAATCTATCCTTAGATTTTATATTAAGCAAAATATTAAAAACTTCATCAGCTGTTTTGTGATCTAAATTACCAGTTGGTTCATCTGCTAATATTAAGTTTGGCTCATTAATTAGTGCTCTTGCTATCGCAACTCTTTGTTGTTCTCCACCTGATAATTCTGTTGGATAATGATTCAGTCTGTTAGCTAAACTTAAATCAGAAAGTAATTTTTTAGCTTTTATATAAGCACTATTTTTATCGATATTATTAATTAAAGCTGGAAGTGTAACGTTATCAATCGCAGTTAAATCTGAAATTAAATTATTAAATTGATATACAATTGAAATCTTATTTCTACGGTATAGCGTTTTTGAGTTCTCATTAATTTTAAATAGATCTTCATTATTTAAAAATAATTGACCCTGATCAGCTTTTTCAAGCAATGCTAAAATGTGAAGTAATGTAGATTTACCAGAACCAGAAGGGCCTACGATAGATACTAAATTATTTTTATCTAAAGCAATATTAATTCCATCGAATATTAAAATATCTTTGTTTGCATCATGATAGCTCTTCTTCAAGTTTGAAATTTTTAAAAAACTATTAGTCATGTTTTAATCCTCGTATTGGATTTAATTTAGATGCAGTAATTGCAGGATATAGACTTGCTAAAAAAGTAATTAAAATTGAAAAAGAAGAAATTATTAAAATAAGCTTATAATCAATTAAAGATGGTAACTTAGTTAAAAAATAAATTTCTGGTGGAAAAATCTGTACGTGAAATAGCTTACTAAAAAATAGTCTGATATTTTCAATATAATGAGCAAATACAATTCCAAGAATTACTCCAAAAATAGTTCCAATCACTCCTATAAAAGAACCAATTATGAAAAATATTTTAGCAATAGAAAATTTAGAAAATCCAAGAGTATTAAAAATTGCAACATCTTTAGTTTTATTTTTAACCAAAATTGTCATGCCAGAGATAATATTAAAAGCAGCAACAATAATAATTAATGTTAAAATAATAAACATTACATTGCGTTCAACAAGTAACGCGTCAAAAAAAGTCTGATTATTATCAATCCAAGTAGTAAAAAAGTAATTTTGAAAATTATTTTCAAGCTCTTTTTTGTAAATATCAGCTTTGCTAAAGTCTTTAAGTTTAATATCAACAGCTAGAAAATCTTTTTTTTTATTTACAAAATTAAACGCATCATCAAATGTAATAAATGCGTAGTTATAATCTAACTCAGAAACTCCGCTATTAAATGTGCCTGCTATCTTAAAATTAGATTGTTGAGGAATGTTTCCAAATGGAGTGGAAACGTTGTTAGATGATAAAATATTAAGCACTTCATTAGGCTGTAAACCGTATTTATTTGATAAAGATTGACCTACAATAATAGATCCATTTTTAAAATTATTAAGTCCTAATATGTTCTTTGCAAAATCCTCTTTAGATAAATCCTCTTTACTAATTCCAACCACTAAAATTCCCGTATTTCTACCATGAGTAACTAGCAATCCCTGTGATGAGATAGTTTTTTTAATACTCTTTAACTCTAATTTATGATCAACAAAATATTGATTAATTTTTGAAACATTTACATCATCTTTAGTGTAGGATTTTACAGTAATATGAGAATTAAATTTAAGTAATTTATCAAATAACTCAGCTCTAAAGCCATTCATTACTGACATCACAATAATTAGTGTTGCAACTCCAATCGCTATTCCAAGAAATGAAAATAAAGAAATAATTTTAAGAAAACTGTCTTTTTTCTTAGACGAAATATAATTCTTAATAATTAAGAGTTCAGCTGATGATATCAATTTAACCTTTTAATTTTTTAATTTTAATTATTATTTCAGAGACTGATAAATTTTCAGTAATTCCATTCAGTTCTTTAAATTCAAATTGATCATCTACACTTTTCGATCCGATAATAATTTGAAATGGCACTCCAATAAGTTCAAAATTTTTAAACTTGCTTGCTGGACTTTCTTCAGTGTCATCTAAAATAACATCAATTCCATTTGCTTTTAATTCATTATAAATTTTTTTTCCTTTATCTAATGACTTAGGGTCTGATTTATTATTTAAAGGAATAATCGCAACTTCAAATGGCGCAATGGCAAGTGGCCATTTCATAATATTATTATTGTATTTTGCCTCAATTACAGCAGCAACTAGCCTTGAAACTCCAATGCCATAAGACCCCATTTGCGAATTAATATTTTTACCATCTTTTCCAAGAATGTTAGCTTTTAAAGGTTTTGAATATTTGTCTCCAAAGTAAAAAATATGGCCTACTTCAATTCCTTTAGTAACAACTTGATCAGATTTTTTAACTTTAGACTCAAATTCATCTTTTGAATATTTTTCATCTGTTGCACTGTAAAATTTTGAGTAATCTGCAACCATAGCATTAATAGAGGTTTCGCTATCATCATATTTTTCAATGTTAATATCTAATAAAGCCTTATCCAGATAAACCTGACTTTCTCCACTATCGGTTAAAATAATAAATTCATGAGAAGAATCTCCTCCTATTGGACCAGAACTTGCTTTTAATGGAAGAGCTTTTAATTCAAGGCGATGAAACGTTCTAAGATATGCTAGAAACATTTTGTTATAAGACTTAATTGCATCTTCTTTTGTTAAATCAAAAGAGTAGGCATCTTTCATTAAAAACTCCCTACATCGCATAACTCCAAATCTTGGTCTAATTTCATCTCTAAATTTCCATTGAACATGGTACAAAATTAATGGCAAAGATTTATAGGACTTAACGTTATCTCTGAATATTTCAGTAATTAATTCTTCATTAGTTGGCCCATACAAAAGCTCCCTGCCTTGTCTGTCTTTAATTCTAAGCATTTCTTCGCCATAATCATTATAACGACCACTTTCTTTCCAAATATCAGCAGACTGAATAGTTGGCATTAGCATCTCTTGTGCACCAATTTTATCTTGCTCTTCGCAAACAATTTTTGTTATTTTTTTTAAAATTTTTAAACCTAATGGCAGCCAAGAATAAATACCTGCGGTACTTTGACGGATCATGCCTGATTTTAGCATTAATTGATGTGATTTTAATTTAGCGTCGGCAGAAACATCTCTTAATACTGGAAAAAATAATTTTGAAATAAACATTAAATAATCTTTCTTAAGCTAATTATATCAAATTTAGTCAATAAAAATAATATAGTAAAAACAATTGTAGTAATTAGTGTTGTTATTAAAACTTTTTTCCTCATTTTAGATTTAATGGGAGCTCCTGGGTCAGTACCTTTTTGAAATTTATTATCTTCTAACTGATTTCTTACACCCCATGGCAAGACCATAAATAATATAATCATCCATAAATTTACAAATACAACAATAGAACCAATAAGCGACATATCACAGTCTTATTAAATTAACGTTTACCAAAGGTTTCTTACCTGATTTGTCAGTGATAACTTTTCTTGAATTTATTCTTAATGTCTCTATTAAATTTTTTTCTTGTTTTGCATTATTTAAAGAAAAAGCTTTACATGTTTTAAGAACGGTATCTTCAATGTCGTATTCAATTTCATCCATATCAGCATCTTCAAGCGGTATTCCCTGTAAAGTTATAATTGGAGAATTATGAATTTTTCCATTTTTATTAATCAGGACTGAAATTTCCATATAACCATTTGAGGCCATATTTCTTCTCTCCTTCAATACGTAAGAATCTTGATGAATTAAAACTTTTCCATCTAAATAAACTCTACCCCATGTTACCTTATCAATAACTTTAGGCTCGTTTGGATATAATCTTAACACATCTCCATTCTCAACTTGCGTTGGAAATTCTACACCCATTTCTTTTGCAAAATTAATATGCTCTGCAAGATGACGATTTTCACCATGGACTGGCACAGCAATTTTTGGTCTTACCCATTGGTACATCTTTTTAAGGTCGTCACGTGAAGGATGGCCTGAAACATGAATTAATGCGTTCTCTTCTGAAAGCACATTAATTTTACTCTTAGAAAATTTATTAAAAAGACTAAACAATTTTTTTTCATTGCCAGGAATAATACGAGCAGAAAATAAAACATTATCATTTTCTTCCAAATGAACATCAGGATGTGTTCCGCTTGCAATTCTACTTAATGCAGCTCTTTGTTCACCTTGACTACCGGTGCATAAATATACAATTTTGTTTTTCGGAATTTTTTTAGCATCTCGAACATCAATCGGAGGTTTGATATTTTGTAAATAACCACATTGACGGGCCAGATCATAAATTCTACCCATTGATCTTCCAACTAAAGAAACGACACGGCCAGCTTTTTCTGCAGCTTTAAAAATAGATTCCATACGAGCTACGTTTGATGCAAATGCAGTAATAACAACTCTATTTTTCATTTTCTCAAAAACAGTTATCAAATTATCTCTAACTTCACTTTCTGATCCGGTACTACCAAGATTAAATATATTGGTTGAATCGCAAATCATCGCCAATACACCTTTTTTTCCAATTTCGATTAATTTTTTTTGATCTATTGGATTTCCAATCAAAGGATTTTCATCAATTTTCCAATCGGCGGTATGCATAACAGTTCCAACGGGTGTATGGATAGCAAGTCCGTTTGGTTCTAAAATGGAATGAGTTAAAGTAATATATTCAACTTTAAAATCTTCAAGTGTAACAGTGCTGTTAAGTTCAATTACTTTTAAATAACTTCCAATATTAATTTTTTTTTCTTTGAATTTTTCTCTAACAATACTTGCTGTAAAAGGTGTTGCGTAAATTGGGCATTTAAGCATTGGCCATAAATGTGCAATGGCACCTACATGATCTTCATGGGCGTGTGTTAATAAAATTCCAAGTAAATTCTCACTTTGCTCAACAATAAAATCAGGATTTGGAAGAATAACTTCAATTCCTGGCGCATTCTCTTCTGAAAAAGTAACACCAATATCAACGATGATCCACTTATAATCGCGGTGTTTACCATAGCCATATAAATTGAGATTCATTCCAATCTCGCCTGCTCCACCTAAAGAGCAGAATACAAGTTCTTGATTGCCTTTAATCATTTAATATTTTCATAATTTAACTTCAAAATTTCTATAATTCCTTTTAACGTTATATCGTGATCAATAATCTTTTTAGGATGCGTAACGGATTTAAAAAAAATATGCGCTAATCCACCTGTAAAAATGATTGTAAACTTATTACGAGTTTCTTTATTAATCACTCTAACTAATTCTTTAATTAATCCAATATAGCCCCAAAACATACCATTATTCATAGCGCTTACTGTGTTTTTTCCTATGTATTTGCTAGTTTTTTTTAATTTAATTAAAGGAAGTTTGGCAGTTGCATATTTTAAAACATTCAAAGATAAATTGATTCCAGGTGTAATCATTCCACCTAAATAATTATTTTTAACAATTACATCAAATGTGGTTGCTGTACCAAAATCAATTACGATTGAATTTGTTTTAAATAATTTAAAAGCAGCAACAGAATTTGCAATTCTATCAGAACCTACTTCGTTTGGATTCTTTAATTTAACATTTAATGGAATTTTTACATTTTTATTTTTTATTTCAGTTAAATTAATTTTTTTTCTATTTAAAATACTTTTTAATACTTCAAAACTTTTAGGAACAACGCTTGATGTTAGAGCTGTTATAGGTTTATATTTTTTAATATAATTATTAATTTTTGAGATATTTTTAGTTATCTTGTTTGTATCTATAAGTAGTTTTCCAAAATGTTTATTATTTTTTCTATTAAAAATAATAAAATCAGTATTAGTATTTCCGATATCGATTATTAAGTAATTCAATTTAATTTTCTATTTAAAATTCAAAGCAACATTATCTGCTATGTTGCTTAGTAACGAAGGTTGAATAAAATAAAATAATATAAATATTATTGCTACTGCTAGTGAAAATTTAATTCCTATATTTTCTACTGGATCGTAATTGTCTACAGGCTGATCAAAATAAATAACTTTAATAACTCTCAAATAGTAAAATGCAGATATAACGGCGGATATTAATCCAATTACAGCAAGGTAATAAATTTTTTGCTCAATGATACTTGATATTATATAAAATTTTGCAAAGAACCCAGCTAATGGTGGAATACCTGCTAATGAAAACATTAGCATTGATAATGAAAACGCAACAACCGGGTGATTTTTTGAAAGTCCTGAAAGATCTGAGATTTTTTCAAAATATGCACCTTTTCTATGAATGCACATAATGCAAGCAAACGTTCCAATATTCATTAAAACATAAATAAAAACATAAACTAAAACTGCGCTTAAAGATTGTTTTGTGCCAACTGCAAGACCCGCAAGAATAAATCCAATGTGTCCAATTGAACTAAATGCCATAAGTCTTTTAATATTATTTTGACCAATCGCAGCGACAGCACTTAAAATCATTGAAGCAATAGAAATGACAATAATAATAGCTTTCCAATCGGCATAAAAGTTAGCGTATGGAATATGTAAAAATCTTATCAAAGCCGCTAATGCCGCTATTTTTGGAGCCATAGCAAAAAATGTAGTGACTGAAGTAGGTGATCCTTCATAAACATCTGGCGCCCACATATGAAATGGTACCGCTGAAATTTTAAAAGCAATCCCGCACAAAATAAAAACTAAGCCAAATTTTAAAGCGTCACCACTTGTAAGAAAGCTATTTGCAATGACATAATAATCTGTTGATCCAGTAAAACCGTAAACTAAAGAACAGCCATACAATAATAAGCCAGAAGATAAAGAGCCTAACACAAAGTATTTAAGTCCAGCTTCAGATGATTTAACTGATGTAGTGTTGATTGACGCTAAAATATAAAGACATAAAGATTGTAGCTCTAAGCCTAAATAAAAAATAATTAAATTATTTGCGCTAATCATCGTAAACATTCCGACGACTGAGAATAAAATTAATATTGAATACTCAAAACGAGTAAGTGATTGATTTCTTAAATATTGTGAAGAGATTAAATTTGTAAAAATTACAGCTATTAGGACTGTAATTTTCATAAAGTTTGATAACAAATCAACAGAATAAGTATTATTAAAAAAATTTTGATTATCTTTATAATTAACGCCAATAATTCCAATTAAAATCACCAGTAATACTAAAATAAAATTATTAATTAATTTTTGAGAATTTTTTTTAAACACTCCAAGCATTAACAATCCAAGAGAACTGATAATTAATGCAAATTCTGGTATAAGTAAGTTCATTTAGTTATTAAAGTTGATGGTATATTTTTAGCAAATCCTAAAATAGATTGATCAACTGATGTTGATATAGTTGAAAGTATACTGTTTGGGTAAATCCCAACATATAAAATAAGCACCATTAAACTAAATAATATTAATGTTTCAGTTTTATCTAAATCTAAAATTTTAACATTACTATCCTGTTTAATACTAAAATTTCCAAATATTACTCTTTTGCATAACCATAATGAATATGCTGCGGATAAAATGACTCCTGATGTTGCAAACATCGTCACAATGTAATTTACTTTAAAACTTCCTATTAAAGTTAAGAACTCACCAATAAAACCACTTGTTCCGGGCAATCCAACGTTAGCAAGCGAAGAAAGCAAAAACACTAAGGAAAATTTTGGCATAAAATGAACAACGCCAGAATAATCATTAATCAGTCTTGAATGGATTCTGTCGTATAAAACTCCGACACATAAAAACAATGCTGAAGATACAAAGCCATGACTGATCATTTGAAACATAGCGCCATCAACACCCTGCTTAGTAAAAGAGAAAATTCCAATTGTTACGTACCCCATGTGAGCAACGGAAGAATAAGCGATTAATTTCTTCATATCTTTTTGCATAAGAGCAACAAGCGATGCATAAATAATTGCACAAACACTTAAAACAAAAACAAAATTTGCAAAATATTCTGATGCTATTGGAAAAAGACCCAATGAAAATCTTATAAATCCATAACCAGAAATCTTTAACAAAATTGCAGCAAGAATTACAGATCCTGTCGTTGGTGCTTCAACGTGCGCATCTGGAAGCCAAGTATGAAATGGAAACATAGGAAGTTTTACTGCAAGTGAAATAAAAAAACCAAACCACATATAATATTGCAGGTGCTCTGGAATTTTAGAACTTAATAAAGTTGGAATATCTAAAGTATTCATATTCCAATAAATCGAAATGATAGCAATCAACATAAAAATTGATCCTAAAAAAGTATACAAGAAAAATTTTAATGAAGCATAAACTCTTCGTTCGCCACCCCAAATACCAATAATTAAAAACATTGGAATTAACCCACCTTCAAAGAATAAAAAGAATAAAAAAAGGTTAAGCGCTAAAAAAACACCAATCATAAAAGTTTGCATAAATAAAATTGCAATCAAATATTCTTTGATTTTTTTATCGATAGTATTTATCGCTCCAAAAATGCAAATGGGTCCAATGAATGTTGTAAGCAGAACTAAAAAAAGAGATATTCCATCCACTCCAACTTTATATGACACAAAATTTGTAATCCAATTTGCATTTTCAACAAACTGAAACCCTTTATTTAATGAGTCAAATTTAATCCAGACAATTAGAGATAATATAAAATCAATTATTGAAATTAAAATCGCGACATTTTTACTAAATTTATTTTTTTGATCATCAGTTCCGCCTGCTAACAAAATTGCTATAACGCCAACAATTGGAAGAAATGTAATAAGAGATAAAATTGGAAAATTCATATTATAAAATCATTAGAACAGTTACGATTAAAGCAACGCCAATTAAAATTACAAAAGCGTAATGATAGAGATATCCTGATTGAAATTTACTAGCTTGGCCTGCTATTTTTTTAACTGAATTTGATATGCCATCAGGTCCATAAGCGTCGATCGTTCCAACATCACCTTTTTGCCAGAAAAACACTCCAATTCGCTTGGCGTTATTGACGAATAGATATTCATATAGTTCATCAAAGTACCATTTCTTAACTAAAAAATTATGAACTGGCTTATTCATATCAACGATAGTTTTAACAACGTTATTATTTCCTAAGAATAAATAATAAGAAATTGGAATTGATGAAATCACTAGCGTTGGAGTTAATATAGTTAACCACTCAGGTACTTCTTGTTCTTTCATTTTTTCTAAGAAAAATATTGATGTACCCCAGAATTTTGTACTCTCTTCACCTAAATAAATATTATGAAATAAATATCCAGAAAACACAGCTCCAAGCGAAAGTAATATTAATGGAATTAACATTACAAGACCTGATTCATGAACTTTAGAAATATCCATATGTGTATTATTGTATTTACCGTGAAATGTTTTATAAATTAATCTCCAAGAATAAATTGCGGTAATAAAAGCAGTTAAAATACCAATTACAAAAGCATAGCCAGAGAAAAATGATTTTGAAAAAAATGCAGATTCAATAATTGCATCTTTTGAATAAAAACCTGCAAACAATGGAAATCCAGTTAGCGCTAACGTACCAATAATCATTAATACATAAGTGAACGGTAATTTTTTCCAAACTCCGCCCATATGATTAATATCTTGTTCATCATGAAATCCGTGAATAACTGAGCCTGCGCCTAAAAATAATAACGCTTTAAAAAATGCGTGCGTGAATAAATGAAATATTGCAACATTATATGCACCCATGCCTGCTGCAAAAAACATATAACCTAACTGCGAACAAGTAGAGTAGGCAATAATTCTTTTAATATCCGTCTGAACAATTGCAATGGTTGCTGCAAATATTGCAGTTGTTGCTCCAACGAATGCAACAACATTTAAAGCATCTTTTGAATATTCAAATAATGGCGAACAACGTACTACTAAAAAAACTCCAGCAGTAACCATGGTTGCAGCATGAATTAAAGCTGAAACAGGCGTTGGTCCTTCCATTGCATCTGGTAGCCAAGTGTGTAGAATAATCTGGGCAGATTTTCCCATTGCTCCCATAAATAAAAATAAGCAAATAACGGTGATTAGATTAAATTCTTCACCAAAAATATGAATTGTTTTTTTAGAAAATTCAGCTGCATGAATAAACACGTCATGAAAATTTAAAGTTCCAAAAGTGCTAAAGATTAAAAACATTGCAATTAGTAAGCCAAAATCACCTACTCTATTAACAATAAAAGCCTTGATCGAGGCATTATTTGCGCTCTCTTTATGAAACCAAAAACCAATTAATAAGTACGATGCAACACCAACACCTTCCCATCCGAAGAACATCTGCAAAAAATTATCAGCTGTAATAAGCGACAACATCGCAAACGTAAACAAAGAAAGATAAGCAAAAAATCTTGGTTTATGAGGATCATGACTCATGTAACCGATTGAATAAATATGAACTAATGCTGAAACTGAATTAACAACTACCAACATAACAGCAGTTAAAGAATCTACATAAATAGACCAATGTAGTTTTAAACTACCAGAATTAACAAAATCAAAAATGGGATATTGAAGAACTTCGGCATGTTCAATTGTTCTCAGTAAAATTAAAATAGATAAACATGCGCCTATAACAATAAATGTTGAGGTTAAAATTTGAGAAGTTTTGTCTCCTATCTGCTTATTAAACAAGCCAGCAAGAATTGATCCAAGCAAAGGTAGAAAAAGAATTGCGTAAACCATTTAGCCTTTCATCGAATTAATATCTTGAACTTCAATTGATCCCTTGTTTCTAAAAAAGACCACAAGAATAGCAAGTCCAATTGCAGCCTCACCTGCTGCAACAGTTAAAATAAATAAAGTAAAAATTTGTCCTGTAAAATTTTGTAAATAAACAGAAAAAGCAACAAAGTTAATATTGACTGATAGAAGAATTAATTCAATGCACATTAAAATAGTAATAACATTTTTTCTATTCACAAATATTCCAAATACTCCAAGAGTAAAAATAATTGCAGATAAAAATAAATAATGAGTAAAAGTAATACTAATCATTTACCTTCACTCCTTTTCCGCTTTCTGGATCAGTTAAATAAATTGAATCATTACGTTCTCTGCTGGATTGAGTTGCGATATCTTGCCTTTTAAGATCAGAACGTTTGTTAAACGTTAATAAAATTGCTCCAATCATAGCAACTAATAAAATTAATCCTGACAACTGAAACGCTAAAATATAGTCAGTGTAAATTAACTTTCCCAATGACTGAGTATTAGTAGTACTTACATTATATGGAATGCTAGAAACTCTAATCAAATTAGGTTTGTATTTCCAAGCTCCAATAATAATAACGATTTCAAATAACACTACAGCTCCAATAAAGGCTCCAAATGGAAGATATTGTAAAAAGCCATGTTTTACGTTTTTAAAATTACCTTCAAGCATCATCACAACGAATAAAAATAAAACTGCGACAGCTCCAACGTAAACAATAAGTAAAATCATTCCGATAAATTCAGCGCCGATCATAATGAATAAGCTTGCAACGCTAATAAACGCTAAAATTAAAAAGAAAACTGAATGTACAGTATTCTTGGAAGAAATAACCATGATTGCTGATAAAATTGCAATTGCAGAAAAAACATAAAATATAAGAGCGTGAACCATATTATCTAAATGATTTATCTACTTTAATATTGTGAGCTATTTCTTTTTCCCAACGATCACCATTTTCAAGAAGTTTTTCTTTATTGTAATACAGCTCTTCTCTTGTTTCTGTTGCAAATTCAAAATTTGGTCCTTGAACAATTGCATCGACTGGACAAGACTCTTGGCAAAGACCACAATAGATACATTTTAACATATCAATATCGTATCGGGTTGTTCTTCTAGAACCATCTTGTCTTGGTTCAGATTCAATTGTTATTGCTTGAGCTGGACAAACTGCTTCACACAATTTGCAAGCAATACATCTTTCTTCACCGTCAGGATAACGACGCAATGCATGCTCTCCTCTAAATCTTGGACTAATAGTACCTTTCTCAAATGGATAATTTACAGTTGCTCTTTTTTTGAACATGTAAAAAAACGCAAGGTAAAGTCCCTTAACGAATTCTGATAAAAATATAATATTTAATAATCTTCTAATTTTCATAATGTATTCGGTAATAAGTTAAAAAAATATAAAAACGCTGAAGTTAAAATCACCCAAAATAAGGAGAATGGTAAAAATACTTTCCAACCCAAACGCATCAATTGATCATATCGGTAACGTGGTACAATTGCTTTAACCATCGCAAATAAAAAGAATAAGAATAATATTTTTAAAATTAACCAGATTGGTGCTGGTACTGCATTTAAAGGATAAACATCAAATGGTGGCAGCCAGCCGCCTAAAAATAAAACCGATCCTAACCCACATAAAAGAAGGATATTTGCATACTCTCCAAGCCAGAATAATGCGTACATCATGCCTGAGTATTCTGTTTGATAACCGGCAACTAATTCAGCTTCAGCTTCTGGTAAATCAAATGGTGGTCTGTTTGTTTCTGCTAAGGCAGAAATAAAATATACAACAAACATTGGTAATAATGGTATTGCATACCAAACATGTTTTTGAGCGTTTACAATTGTAACTAAGTTTAAAGAACCAGCACACAGTAATACGTTAATAATTACAAACCCAATTGAAACTTCATAGGATACCATTTGAGCTGCTGAACGAAGAGCTCCTAAAAATGGATATTTAGAATTAGATGACCAACCAGCCATTATAATTCCATAAACACCAAGGGATGAAACTGCAAAAATATAAAGAACTCCAACATTAATATCAGCAAGCACTAACTTTTCACTAAATGGAATTACTGCCCAAGCAACTAATGCTAAAGACATGGTAACTACAGGTGCTAAAATAAAAATTACTTTATTAGCACGAACTGGAATAATAATTTCCTTAAAAATATATTTTAAAGCATCAGCAATCGTTTGTAATAATCCAAACGGTCCAACAACGTTAGGACCTTTTCTAAGTTGAACAGCTCCCCATACCCGACGATCTACCCAAACAATCATTGAAACTGCAATTAGCACCGGAACCAGGATTGCAAGTATTTTTAGTAAATCATAAATTAAAAAACTTATATAATCCTTCATACTAATTTTCTGTTGCTGTTTTTTTTAAAATCAGTTTAGCTTTTCTACATTCATCCATAGTCTTAGAATTTGCTGCGATAATATTGGTCGCGTAATAATCAAAACTATTTAATTTAATATCTCCATTAACATCGCTTACATTTTTAAATGTTAATTGTTCTGCAGAACTATTTGGTAAAACATCGAAATGTTTGAAAATTGGAAAATCTTTAAATAAATGCTCTCTTAAAATTGAATGAGTATTAAAATCAATTGGATTTCCTAAAGCATCGGATAATGCTTTGATAATTTTCCAATCATCTTTAGCATTTCCTACAGTAAAGGTTGCTTTTTTAGCTTCCTGAACTCTACCTTCTAAGTTTACAAATAAGCCATCTTTTTCAGTATATGCAGCGCCTGGTAAAACAACATCTGCTATCTTACTGTTAGATCCGCCGTGTGTACCTTGGTAAATAATAAAATTATTTTTTGAATTGATTTTAACTTTATCAGCTCCAAGTAAATAAATAAGTTTTGGATTACTATCATTTATTTTATCAAGCACATTAGTGTTATTGGATAATAAATTTAAATACAGCGCTCCAACAGAAGATGCATTTTGGTGAAGAATGTTTAGTGCATTCCAATTTTTACCTAAAAGATTATTTTGTTTTAATATTTTTTTAACAGTTTCTAAAACGTATTCTCCAATTTCAATTTGAAGCGCAGATTCACCAATAATAAACATTGGCTTTTTAGCTGATTTAATAAGTGCGCTTAATTTATGAGAATTATTTGCAATATCTTTTAAGATACTTAATTTAGATCCAAGATTTTCATAATTGTAAGTAAGATCACCAACATCGCCTAGTGAAAATACTTTTGCTTTATTATTTATTTGAGCTTTTCTAATTCTAGCGTTAACAATTGTAGCTTCTAATCTTGGATTAGCGCCAACTAAAATAATTAAATCGCTTTCATCAATTTTTGCAATTGGTACATTAAATAAATAATTCGTTTTATTAGATGCATCTAAGTAATATTTTGATTGTCTGAATTCGATATTATTAGAAGACAAAATATCATTAAAAAACTTCTTAAAAATATACATAGTCTCCACATCAACCAAATCTCCAACTATTCCAAACGCGTTATCTCCACTAAATTTTTTTATATTTTTAGATATAAAATTAAATGCTTCAATCCAATCACATGATTGAAGTCGTCCATTCACTCTAATATAAGGAGCATCAATTCTATTTACTGACAAACCATCGCAAGCATAACGTGACTTATCGCTAATCCACTCTTCATTAATGTCGATATTAATTCTTGGTAAAATTCTTTTTACTTCCCAACCCTTGGTATCAACCCGAATATTTGAACCAACTGCATCCATAACGTCGATGCTTTCTGTTTTTGTCAACTCCCAAGGTCTAGCTTCAAACGCATAAGGCTTAGAAGTTAATGCGCCAACTGGACATAAATCGATAACGTTAGCTGACAATTCAGAGTCTAGTGTCTTTTCTAAATAGGTAGTAATTTCCATATTTTCACCCCTATTTATCGCTCCAATCTCTGGTACGCCTGCAATCTCTTCTGCAAATCGAATGCAACGAGTGCAATGAATACAACGTGTCATAACCGTTTTAATTAACGGTCCCATATATTTTTCTTTTACTGATCTTTTGTTAAGTACATAACGCGATTTATCAACTCCATATTTCATTGATTGATCTTGAAGATCACACTCTCCCCCTTGATCACAAATTGGACAATCTAGTGGATGATTAATAAGTAAAAATTCCATCACACCTTGGCGAGCTTTTTTAACCATCTCAGTGTTTGTATAAATAACTTGTCCATCCATTACAGGCATTGCACATGACGCAACTGGTTTTGGAGATTTTTCCATTTCAACTAAACACATTCGACAATTACCAGCGATCGATAATCTTTCATGATAACAAAATCTTGGAATCTCTTTACCAGCAGCTTCACACGCTTGTAGGACAGTTGAGCCTTGTGGTACTTCAATATCTATTCCATCAACTTTAACTTTTGGCATTATGCTATTTTTTTATTTTTAAAATTTAATCTCTCTTCAATTTCTGTTCTAAAATGACGTAATAATCCTTGTACCGGCCAAGATGATCCTTCGCCAAATGCACAAATAGTGTGACCCTCAATTTGTTTTGTAACATCCATTAACATATCAAGTTCAGCAATTTCAGCTTCACCTTTTTGAATTCTCACTAACATTCTCCACATCCACCCTGAACCTTCTCTGCATGGAGTACATTGACCACAGCTTTCATGTTTATAAAATCGTGCGATACGCGCAATAACTTTTACAATATCTTGTGATTTATCAATCACAACAATTCCTGCAGTTCCAAGTCCACTCTTTGCCTCAACTAGCGCATCAAAATCCATCTTGATAGTGTCGCAGATTGCTTTACTTAGAATTGGCATCGATGAACCTCCAGGAATAACTGCTTGTAAATTATCCCAGCCACCAATTACTCCACCTGCATGTTTTTCAATTAAATCTTTTAAAGGCACTCCCATTTCTTCTTCCACATTACATGGGTTGTTAACGTTACCTGAAATACAGAAAATTTTTGTACCAGTGTTTCGTGGTCTACCAAATCCTGCAAACCATTTACCACTTCTTCTTAAAATTGTTGGCACCACAGCAATCGTCTCAACGTTGTTAACAATTGTTGGACATCCATAAAGACCTACCAAGGCTGGAAATGGTGGTTTTAATCTTGGTTGTCCTTTATTGCCCTCAATACTTTCTAAAAGCGCTGTCTCTTCACCACAAATGTAAGCACCTGCTCCCATATGAATAAACATATCGAAATCAAAGCCTGTTCCAGATGCATTTTTACCTATAAGGCTATTTGCATAAGCTTCATCAATTGCTTTTTGTAAAATCTTACTCTCAGCAATATATTCGCCTCGTATATAAACGTAACAAACGTTTGCACTCACAGCAAAAGCTGCAATCAAACATCCTTCTATTAACTTTTGAGGTTCAAATCTTAAAATATCTCTATCTTTACAAGTGCCTGGTTCAGACTCGTCAGCGTTAATAACTAAATAATGAGGTCTTGATGAGTTAGCATCTTTTTTTGGAGCAAAAGACCATTTCATACCAGTTGGAAAACCAGCCCCCCCTCGTCCTCTAAGTTCTGAAACTTTAACTTCGTTAATGATCCAATCTTTACCTTTTTCAATTAAACTTTTTGTATCTTTCCAATCGCCTCTTTGTTTTGCAGAGGATAAATCAAAACCGTAGTCTCCATATAAATTTGTAAAAATTCTATCTTTATCCTGCAGCATATTAATTTTTAACTAAAGTTAATCGTTTGTTTGGCTCAAACCCTTTTCTACCTTTTTGAGAACCTGGTTTTGGAAGTGTATCATTTTTAATACCTTCAAATATTTTAACTGCGCTTTGCTCATCCAAATCTTCATAAAAATCATCATTGATCTGCATCATTGGTGCACTAACACAAGCACCTAAACATTCAACTTCAAGCCATGAACTTTTTCCATCTTTGCTAAGATGACTTTCTTTTTCAGAAATATATTTTTTACAAAGGTTTACAATTTTATCAGAACCACGAATAGCGCATGGTGATGTCGTGCAGACTTGTACAAAATATTTTCCGGTTGGCGCTAAATTGTACATTGTGTAAAATGTCGCAACTTCGTAAACTTTAATGTAAGGAACTTCTAAAATTTCTCCAATTTTTTTTATCGCAGCTAATGGTATCCAATTATCGTGTTGACGCTGCGCAAGATCAAGTAATGGCATTACTGCACTTTTTTTTCTCTCGGTTGGATATTTTTTTAAAATTGTTTCAATCTTTTTTAAACTCTCATTATTAAATTCAAATTTATCTGGTTGATTGGCTTCAACGTGTTTACCGCTCATCGATCGATCTCCCCAAACACAATGTCCATAGAGCCTAACACTGCGGGAACGTCTGCTAACATGTGACCTTTTACGACATAATCCATAGCTTGTAGGTGAGCAAAACCAGGAGCTTTAATCTTACATCTATAAGGCTTATTTGATCCATCGGCGATTAAATAAACGCCAAACTCTCCTTTTGGAGCTTCAACTGCTCTATAAACTTCACCTTTAGGAACGTGATAACCTTCGGTAAATAATTTAAAATGATGAATTAAAGCTTCCATAGATTTTTTCATCATAGCGCGAGAGGGAGGCGTTACCTTTCCATCTTGGGCCATCACTGGTCCTTCAGGCATTGTCTGTAATGCATCAATAATTATTTTTGTACTTTCGCGCATTTCTTCAATTCTGCATAAGTATCTATCGTAACAATCTCCATTTTTTCCAACTGGAACTTTAAATTTAAATCGATCATACACTTCATAAGGTTGGGCTCTTCTTAAATCCCAAGGAATATTAGATCCTCTTAACATCACACCAGAAAATCCATGTGCCACTGCATCTTGTGGAGTTACAACTCCAATATCAACATTACGTTGTTTAAAAATTCTATTATCAGTTAATAAGTTTTCTAAATCATCAATTACTTTTGGAAAATGTTTACAAAAATCTAAAATATCTTCTTTAAGTCCGACAGGGAAATCTTGATGTACACCCCCTGGTCTAAAGTAATTGGCATGTAGTCTTGAGCCAGAAACTCTTTCATAAAAACACATTAACTTTTCTCTCTCTTCAAATCCCCAAAGAGATGGGGTTAATGCACCAACATCTAACGCTTGTGTGGTAATATTTAAAATATGACTTAATATTCTTCCAATCTCACAAAACACAACTCGTATATAACTTGCTCTTTCAGGAACTTTTATTTTAAGTAACGTCTCGACAGCAAGCGCAAAGGCATGCTCTTGATTCATTGGCGCTACATAATCTAATCGATCAAAGTAAGGAACTGACTGAGTATAAGTTTTATTCTCAATTAATTTTTCAGTTCCTCTATGTAATAATCCTATATGTGGATCTGCTCTTTCAATAACTTCTCCATCAAGTTCTAATATCAAACGTAACACTCCGTGAGCCGCTGGATGTTGTGGGCCAAAATTTAAATTCATCGTTTTTGTCGTCTTTGCCATTATGCTTTTTTATCCTGTTCGCGTTTAATATACTCAGTTCCCTCCCAAGGACTCTCAAAATCAAAATCTCTATAAGCTTGAGATAATTTAACTGGGTCATAAACAACTTTTTTTAACTCATCGTCATATCTAACTTCTGTATGCCCTGACAAAGGAAAATCTTTTCTCAATGGATAACCTTCAAATTCGTAATCAGTTAAAATTCTTCTAAGATCTGGATGATCAGTGAATTTAATTCCGTACATATCAAACGCTTCTCTCTCAAACCAATTAGCAACTGGAAATATATCTATAACGCTTGGTAGTGGCTCGTTATCTTGGATTGCAACTTTAACACCAATTCTAATGTTAAATTCATGACTTAATAATAAGTAGATAACTTCAAAACGATTTTCTTTGCTCGGGTAATCAACGCCTAAGATATCGATCAATTGTCTAAAACGTAACGCACGACTATCTCTTAAAAATACTAAAAATTCATACAATTCACTTTTAGAAACTGTAACTAAAAGTTCACCAAAATTTTCTTTAAATTCAATTGATCTAAACTCCGAATTTTTTAGCGCTTCTTTTATTGAGCTAATATTCATAAATTATCTTTCGATCGTCCCTTCACGTCTTATTTTTTTTTGTAATTGTAGAATTCCATACAACAATGCTTCAGCTGAAGGCGGACAACCTGGAACATAAATATCAACTGGAACTATTCTATCGCAACCTCTGACAACTGCGTAAGAGTAATGATAATACCCTCCGCCATTTGCACAGCTTCCCATAGATATTACATAACGAGGTTCTGGCATTTGATCGTAAACTTTTCTTAAAGCTGGTGCCATTTTGTTTGTAAGTGTTCCAGCTACAATCATAACATCGGATTGTCTTGGGGATGCTCTTGGGGCTGCTCCAAATCTTTCAAGGTCATATCGCGGCATAGATGTTTGCATCATTTCAACAGCACAACATGCAAGCCCAAATGTCATCCAATGCAAAGATCCGGTTCTTGCCCAGTTAATTAAATTGTCAGTTGATGTTGTAATAAAACCTTTTTCAGCAAAATCTTTTGCAAGTTCCTTAAACTCATCTGGAATTTTTGATAATTTATCTTCAATCATTCCCAGTCAAGTGCTCCACTTTTCCATTCATAAATAAATCCAACTGTTAGTACGCTTAAAAAAATCATCATTGACCAAAACCCTAAAGCCCCAATTTTAGAAAGAGTTACCGCCCAAGGAAAAAGAAAAGCAACTTCAAGATCAAAAATAATAAACAGAATTGCAACTAGATAAAATCTTACATCAAACTTCATTCTAGAATCTGAGAAAGGTTCAAATCCACACTCATAGGGTGATAATTTTTCAGAGTCCGGATGACTTGGGGCGCAAATAAAATTTACAATAATGAAAGCAAAACCAAGGCCAATTGCGATTACTAAAAAGATCAGAATAGATAGGTAGTTTTGCAAATATTCTAATAACATTGCATAGTCTTATATTATAACGCTCAAAACTCTCAAACAGACTATTTTGCACAACTGTTAATAGATTTTTTTAAAAACTGCGCGATAATTAAAGGAAAATAGATCTTAAAATTTAAATTACCAACTACTTGTTGGCACAAACGGAACGCTTGGATTATATTTATCAATATTAGCTTTTAACAATTTAAATTCATTGCAGTTACATGATTTTAGAACTTCTAAACGTTCTTTAGCCTTCTCAGGTCTTTTCGTCTCTAAATACAATTCTCCAAGATATTCATTAGCTCCTGGATGATTTGGTTTAATTGTTAATGCCTTTAAGTAATAAGTTTCAGCAACATCAAAGTGTTTTAATTTTCTTTGAGAAAAAGCGTAATAATTTAAAATATCTGCATCTTTGGCATTGTCAGAATCTTTTAATAGTTCTTGTAAAATAACTGTCGCTTGTTGATAATTTTTTTTATCTATTAAATCTTTTGCCTGACTAAACTGCGCTTTATTTCTTTCGGCTATAGGATTAACCATGGTATCAGCAGCAAAACCATTAATAGATACAAACAAAGTTAAATTAAGAAAACTTAATAGAATAAAAAATTTTTTAAGTAATTTCATTTTTAGTAAGCAAATCTAGTTCGAAGATAATAAAATGGAACTTTTTTACCAGATAGTTTTTCGATCACATAATCTCTATATGAAGTTATTTCCATTGCTAGACTTGTAGGAACATCTTTATCTACAACTAAAGCATCTAAAATTTTTTTTGCTTCACCATAATTTTCATGAGCTCTGAAATCTTGAGCTTTAAGATATTTTTCATTAGCTCTAATATAATATGCATTTGTCATATTAAGAGTTCTTGGAGGCCCCCAAGAATAAGCGGTTGAACTATTACATGATATTGAAATCAAGGTGCTAAAAACAACAAATAAAGTTAATACAATTTTTTTCATACTTACAATACTATACAACATTTAGACTTAAATATGACCTATATATAATTTAAAATGAATGTTAATATTATAAATCAACTTATTAAAAAGAACTAAATATATGGTCAAAGCGATTAGAATTTACGAAACTGGTAAGCCAAGTGTAATGAAATTTGAAGATGTTCAACTTAAACCGCTTGCTCCAAATGAAGTATTAATCAAAAACAACTCAATTGGTTTAAATTACATCGACACTTACCACAGAACAGGTCTTTATCCTCTGCCTTTACCATCCGGTATTGGACTTGAAGCTGCAGGAATTATTGAAGAAATTGGATCTGCAGTTACTGAATTTAAAGTTGGAGATCGTGTAGCGCATTCTGCAGCGCCCGTTGGCTCTTATTCTGAAAAACAAGTTTATCCTCAAGAAAAAATTGTAAAAATTCCAGATTTTATCAGTGATGAAATTGCATCAGTTGCTATGTTAAAAGGAATAACGTGCGAATATTTATTGCACCGCGCTTACAAAGTTAAAAAAGATCAGTTTATTTTATTTCATGCGGCGGCGGGTGGAGTTGGACAAGTATTTGGTCAGTGGGCAAAAGCTTTAGGAGTTAGAGCTATTGGAACGGTTAGTTCTGATGAAAAAGCAAAAATTGCAAAAGAAAATGGATTTGAATTTGTAATTAACTATTCAAAAGAAAAGTTTTCAGAAAAAGTAAAAGAGATCACAAATGGTAAGATGTTAGATGTGGTATATGACGGAGTTGGTCAAAAAACATTTGAAGAATCTATAGACTGTCTTGCAATTAGAGGTACTTTAATTGCATTTGGAAATGCGTCTGGCTCTATTTTATCAATTGATCCTAAAAAACATATGCAGCCAAAGGGAATATTTATAACACGTCCTTCAATTGCACATTACACCGTTACTAGAAAAGAATTAACTGATGCAGCAGCGACAGTATTTGATGCGATTAAAAATAATAAATTTAAAATTAAAGTGTTTAAAAAATTTGCTTTAAAAGATGCAATCCTTGCTCACGAAGAGTTGGAAGGCAGAAAATTATTAGGACCTGCAGTATTAATTCCATAATGAATTGGATTATTTTCAAATACCTGGTTACCGCGGGTATGGTTGTTTTAATTTCAGAAATTGCAAAACGTAGTGATAGATTGGGAGGATTAATTGCAGCACTACCATTAGTTACGGTGCTGACGCTCACGTGGCTTTATATTGAAAACCAATCAGCAGATAAAATAGCAAATCATGCGTACTATACATTTTGGTATGTTATTCCAACATTACCTATGTTTGTAATATTTCCTTATTTGCTTAAAAAATATGGATTTTGGAGCACTTTGTCTTTGAGTATGGTGATCACCTTAATTGTATTTTATATTTTTGCAAAAGTTGTAAAATCTTTTGGAATAAATCTTCTCTAAAATTTGGGCATGTAGTTCAGTGGTGGAATGCTACTTTGACATAGTAGAGGTCGGAAGTTCGATTCTTCCCATGCCCACCAACTTATTTAATTAAATTTATTTAGGTTGTGGTCCGAAATTATTTTTTCCTTTAGTACCTTCCGTTGCGTACCAAATAACTAAAAGAATAAAACCAGCTATAGGAATTAATAAAAGCAATTGAAACCAGCCTGATCTATTTGTGTCATGTAATCTTCTGCAAGCTACCGCTAAGTGCGGAATAATAATTCCAAAAAAGAAAACAGTGTAAAGACCAATAGAGATAAATGTTAGAACAATTGAAGTTACAAAAACGAATAATGTAAAAAACCAATATTCAGATCTGTTCGCTCTGCCATCAAACGTTGCGTATTTATTAAAACACGTTTTAATAGCGCCTGTTAATGTATCTAGATCTCCCATATAACGAATTCAAATAACATTATATTTTAAATTGATCTAGCGGTAATATTTTAAATGCAACTAAAGATTGTTGATAACTAATTTTTTGTTTGTTTAAAAAAAGCGCTAATACGGTGACGTAATTGTTCAAACCAAACAACGCCTTTATCTCTCACCCAGTTTAATTGGATAACTCTTCGTTCGCCATCAAAACTTTCATGACCATGCCAAGAATTAGGTTGGTTTAAAAATGCAAGTAACGTTCCTTGCACAGGCGGAACTTCATTAAAAGAGTCATTAAGATCATTAGGAGAATTTAAAAGACGCAGTCGTCCTCCAGGCTGCTCCCATTTGCTATTCATATAAATTAAAACTGTGATTAATTTACTTTTACTGTCTGTGTGAATTTTTCCATCGGTTGGTCTGCAACGACCGCGTACTGTAACGGTTGTTGGACGATCTTTGAGATCAACACCAAATTTTTCAGTCATAATAGCAGTCATTTCATCACTTCTAATATCTTCCATAAACCGTTTAAAATTTTGTCCGTAATTTAATGACGCTAGTGGTAAACTTCCTGGCACAGTAACTTTAGGATAATCAGCTTCAATATCTGCGATCGCTTCATCTTTAACAAAACCTGGTACGATTAAATAAGGAAATGGACTTTTAGTTACTGGAGTTGCTCTTAATGTTTCTAGGTTAACAGTAGTGCTCATTATATTTTATTAATAATTTATATCTCTAACGATAAATCTTGTTATGAATTTGTCCGTATTTTTATAAAAATTCGACGCAAAAGAAAACTATTTATTTCTCTAAACAACTAGGGTTTTGGCTCATAAGTCATCTTACCATTGCCAAAAGACCAGTTCTCCTTATTAACTTCGGTTAGACTAATAATGATATCTTCTGCTCTAATTTTAAGTTGTAAAACAAGTTGATCGTTTATTGCTTTATAAAATTTCTTTTTCATTTCAGTGGTTCTACCTTCATTTAATGTTATTTGAATAAAAATAATATTATCTGTGTAGGTAACTCCTAAATAACTTTTAGGATGAACCATTTCTTTAACATTATGTTTAGTAATCACTTGAAACTTATCATCTTCAGGTACATTAATTGTTTTTTTCATGACCTCAAAAATAATGTCGCCTACTTTTTGTGCAAAGCTTTCTGGATGTTGATCGCTTAAATCTATTCTAACAAATGGCATGTTTAATTAACGATTATTTAATTTAGCTCTATATTTATTCGCAGCCTTAGTTTGAGCAATAACTTTAGCTTTAAAGTTTGCGATAAATCTTCTTTGATTTGGACTGTTATGTGTTTTAATCCAATACAAAATATAAAGTGTAATAAACCACAGTGGTAAAAAATACATTGCTATACGAGTGCCTTGATTAAGCGTTAGGGCGTAAATAACTACAATAAAAAACAAAAGTATTACATAAGGCATAATGTTACTGAGTGGCATTTTAAATTGAGATTTAGCGTGCGCTGCTGGCATTCGTCGACGATATGCAAGGTAGGCAAATATAATCATCGACCAAATATAAATAAAAATTAATGCCGCAACCGTTCCAACTAACTCAAATGCATCCATCATAGATTTTGTATTGGTTAGAATAAAAGTAGCTGATAAAATTAAAGCTGTTGCTAAAAAGATTCCGCCAGTTGGAATTTTAAAATCAGATAGTTTGCCAAAGATTGCAGGTGCGTGGTGATTTTTAGATAATCCGTAAAGCATACGTGAGGTTGCGTAAATTCCGCTATTACTTGATGAAGTTGCAGAACTAATTACTACTAAGTTGACAATCGATGCTGCACTTGCCATGCCAACTAACGTAAACATACCAACAAATGGACTTTGATCAGCAGGAATTTTATTCCAAGGCGTAACCGCCATTAACACAACTACAGTGCCAATGTAAAAAAACATAATTCGTATTGGAATTTTATCGATTGCTTTGCGCAGCATAACTTTTGGATTTTTTGCCTCCGCCGTCATTGTGCCAATAACTTCCATGCCAGCAAATGCAAAGATGGTTGTTTGTAAACCAGCTAATAAGCCAGTAAATCCATGCGGCATAAATCCGCCATTGGTCCATAAATTACTTGCCTGCGCTTTAATGCCTGTAGGAGAGACAAACCCTGTAAAGCATAAATAAATTCCTAAAATAATAAGAAATATAATTGCAACCACTTTAATAATTGCCATCCAAAACTCTAGTTCACCAAAAGCTTTGACGCTTAAAATATTTAAAGTAAGTAGAAGAAAAATAATTGCAAATGCCGAAATCCAGTGCGGAAGATCTGGAAACCAAAACGAAAAGTATCCAGTGATTGCAATAATTTCAGCAATCGCTGCAACGATCCACGCAAACCAATAACTCCAGCCGACCATGTAGCCAGCGTTTGGTCCTAGAATATCTTCAGAAAAATCTATAAACGATTTGTATTTTAAATCATACAGTAACAACTCGCCCATTGCTCGCATCACAAAATATAAAATGATGCCAGTGATTGCATAAATAAAAATAATGCCAGGTCCTGCAAGAGAGATCGTTTTGCCAGAGCCCATGAACAAACCAGTGCCAATACAGCCGCCAATGGCTATCATCTCCATCTGCCGTTGACCTAAACCGCGCTCAAGTTTTGAACTGTTCTTCATTTATTTTAATAAATTAATTATTTTTAAAACGTCTTCGACTCTTAATTGCTAAAAATATACTAACAATTTTAAAAAAGATAGTTTTGACTTTAATTATAAACAAAAATAGTAAGCAAACCTAAAATGAATCAGCAATCATCCCATCAAACACTATCAGAAGGAATGATTTTATTATTCGCATTCTCTTGCGGGCTTATTGTTTCAAATTTATACTACGCGCAACCTCTTATCAGTTTAATCGCACCCGAAATAAAATTAACTGAAGCAATTGCTAGTTTTATCGTAACGTTAACCCAAATAGGATACTGCGCAGGTCTTGTTTTGTTAGTTCCGCTTGGAGATTTAATTGAAAATAAAAAATTAATTCTTTTTACAATTGTCTCTTCAATCATTGCGATGATTTCAGCTATGCAATCACATACCGCTAATACTTTTCTTATTTCATCGCTTGCAATTGGAATAACAACAGTTGCCGTTCAAATGTTAATTCCACTTGCCGCTCATCTTTCGCCAGTTGAAAAACGTGGTCAAACTGTTGGCACGATTATGGGTGGATTATTAGCTGGCATCATGTTGTCACGTCCTTTTTCAAGTTTACTATCACACGCCTTTGGCTGGCGCGCAGTATTTGGTATAGCTGCGACATTGCTTATTATTTTAGCAATCGCATTATTTATTAAACTGCCAAATCGTAAACCAAACGCCGAGCATAATTATTTTTCGTTAATTGCATCTTTATGGCCTTTACTTAGGGACACTCCTATCCTAAGACGACGTGCGATTTATCAAGGATCTTTGTTTGCATCATTCTCTCTATTTTGGACGATAGCTCCAATCTTATTGCTAAGCCCTCTTTATAATTTTACTCAAAAAGAAGTTGCATTATTTGCGCTTGCTGGAGCATTAGGAGTATTTGCAGCTCCGATTGGTGGACGATTAGCTGATAAAGGTTATACAACAATTGCAACAGGTGTTGCTTTATCTCTTGGAGCGCTAGCATTTTTGATTTCATATTTTGGAGGTAAAGGCTCTCTCACAGCGCTTGTATTGTCTGGAATTATTCTTGATATTGGAGTGCAGCTTAATGTAGTGCTCGGACAAAGAGCGATTTACACATTAGCTCCAGAATTTAGAAGTCGTTTTAATGCACTGTACATGTCGATCTTCTTCTTAGGTGGATCTTTAGGATCTGCCATTGCAAGTTATGCTTATTTAACAGGATCTTGGAATTTAATTGCAATCATTGGCTTTGCTTTTCCAGCCTCTGCGTTTGTTTATTATCTTAAAGAATAAAAATACTTTTGGTCATTAATATTTTATAATTAATATTTAATAGCAATGGCTAAAAATAATAAAATATTAATTGCACCTTTATTAATTCGTATCACTCACATTGTTAATGCAATTGCCGTCATCATCATGATCATGAGTGGACTTAGAATTTATAATGCTTCGCCTATTTTTAATTTTTATATTGCAGATTTTTTAACATTGGGTGGTTGGTTGGCGGGTGCACTATTGTGGCACTTTGCTTTTATGTGGTTACTGGTTGCAAACGGACTTATTTATTTAATTTATAATTTTGCAACTAACAGATTTAAAATGAAATTTTTTCCAATCACAATAAACAATTTAATTAATGACGCTTATGCTGCTACAACCGGCAGATTAAATCATACCAATTTAGAAAAATATAATAGCATTCAAAAGTTAGCCTACCTTTCTATAATGCTAGATACTGTTCTGCTTGTTGTCTCAGGTTTAGCTATTTGGAAGTCTGTGCAATTTCCAATTTTAAGAACGCTGATGGGTGGCTATGACAGCGCACGCATTATTCATTTTTGTGCAATGCTATATGCAGTATTTTTCATCATCGTGCATTTAATTATGGCATTTAAAGTGCCTCAAACTTTACTCATTATGACCATTGGTAAAAAGAAATGATTAAAAAAGTTAAAATTATTCACCCGCACAAACGTGAAATTATAAAAGACACCTATAAAATTTTAGATAAACAAATAACACGCAGAATTTTCGCTAAACAAACTTTAAGTTTAGGTCTTATTACCATGTTAACTGGCTTTAAATTATCTGATGATTTTTCAGTTGAACGGGCACTTAAAGCCATGTCACGTTTTAATGACAACGCACAAGCTCTGCTGTTCGATATTAATAAATTAGCGCCAACCTATCCAGCGAGTATGATTACTAAACCTTTTCCATTTAACGCTTATTATGGAGAAGATGAAATAAGACCAAGTCCTAAAAATTTTAAATTAAAAGTCTCAGGGCTAGTTCAAAATAAAAAAACTATAACGCTAGACGAATTACAATTGATGCCTCAAACCTCACAAATAACCCGTCACATTTGTGTCGAAGGTTGGTCTGCAATCGGTTCTTGGTCAGGAGTTAAGTTTAGTTATTTTTTAAATAAAATTGGCGCGGACACGACTGCAAAATATGTGGGCTTTACTTGTCATGATGGTTACTCAACTAGCATAGATATGAAAACCGCTTTACATCCCCAAACCTTACTAACGTTAAAGTATGCAAACGAAACATTGCCTGCAAAGTATGGCTATCCGCTAAAACTTAGAATGCCAACCAAGCTTGGTTATAAAAATCCAAAATACATTAATGAAATTTTTGTAACCAACACCTACCCTGGCGGGTTCTGGGAGGATAAAGGTTATAATTGGTTTGGCGGCAGTTAGAAATTATTGTTAACTGTCATAAAAATTTAATACAACTTCACAATTAAGACACATCTTATTCATTATTAAGTAACATTTGCGGTCTATATCAAGATCTATGAATACAAAAATAGAAAGCATTAATTCAATTAAAGCACTTGGAACAGTAATTGCACTTTCATGCGTTGTATCAGTTACCATGTTATTACCAGTTGCACTTAATTTAATTAAATAAGTAAAATTATGACACCGTATAACGATTGCGAACTAACTTTTGTTAGTGTTAAAACAACTAACGTAATGACATCGCCTTTAGATGTTAAAGAGCAACCAACATTTGCTAAAGTTAATGAAGTTAAAGCGGTTGAGACTGAAATTAAAATAACAAACGCTATAAACGGCTAATTTCTTTTAAAAAAAGCTGCTTAGTATTTTAAATATTAATTTATTGTTAGTTATAAAATTAAAGCACTATTAACAATATAAGCCCCACAACACTAAGTGCGCTTAAAAACATTAAACTTTGTTTACCACTTTCTTTTGATCCTAAAGTATAAGCATAAACACCCTTTACAATATTATTGCTTAAGGTTGCGATTAGAATTGCATTGGCTGCAATTGAAAACATTGCGCTATTAGCAGGAGTGTGCGTTAAACTCATTATAAAAGGATCTACATCAGTCACACCCATAATAGCTGATAAGGTATATAAACCTTTGCTACCAAAATAATTTACAACAAAATGCGTAATCACTACCATCGCCACAAAAATACAACCAAACACTAAAGCTGTTTTAATTTCTAAAGGATTTTTATTTTGAACTTCCTTATTAGTGCGAGTTGAATTAAATGTTTGCGATTTCATCCAAACAACTCCAACAATAATTGCAGCCAACCCTAAAATTAAAAAAATTGTAAGCAACTTAAACATCAAATCTTTATTAAATAACCCAAGCAAAACAATTAAGCGTAAGTACATCATGCCAGAGGCAACTAATGTAGCGCCTGAAAACACTCTAGCTAAATTTTCAGTTTTAGAACGTCTTGCAAATGCAACTGTAGTTACGGTTGATGAATAAGCCCCACCTAAAAATGCTGCAATAAAAATTCCACCTTTTCCCTTGTGCAACAGATAACTTAAATAAGAAATGCCAGAGACCGTAACAACGATAAGCCATGTTTTAAATGGGTTAATCTCAAACGGACCAAAAGGTTGATTTGGTACTATTGGTAGAATAACAAGTGTGAGAAGTAAAAATTTAGTAAATGTAAAAATATCTACCGCACGTAATTTATTAGCTAAATTTTCTAAAACATTCTTAAGCTCAAGTAATAACAAACACACAATGGTAATTGCTGTTGCAAACCACAGATGATCAAAAGCTACCAGACAGGCAACCAGATAAACTACCAGCCCGCTCATTTCACTCGTTAATCCAAAATGATCTGATTTTGAAACCTTTTCAAAATAAGCCACCAATAAAAAAGCACCAACCAATACAAACCCAATTAATACTGGAACAATTTGATTGTTAGTGAGATAAGAGATGGAAAAACCAATTAAGCCAATAATTGGGAAAGTACGCACCCCACCAAATATAAAAGGATTAAGTTTTAATTTCTGCCGCTCGCGCTCAAGTCCTATTAAAAAAGATAAGAATAAGACAAACAAAAACCTGCTAGCCTGCAACGGCAGCCACCAGAATAGCGGAACATTATTCAAATCATGCATATAGTAAGCTTATCTTTTATTTTTAAAAAATCATAACCTTTAAACTTCATATAAATAAATTTTTTAGTGTTGGTTTTCACCCTATGCTTGATTTTGTTTTTTATAAGCATTCGGTTGCTGATGGCGGCAGTTAATAAATAATTAAACAACCGCCAAATCATCACTGTTAAAAATTAAACCAATTATGTTTAAACACAAAGAAACTGTTGTTTCTATTTTTTCTCTGTTCTCTTTGTTTCATAAACTCTTCCTCATTGTTAAACCAAGGTTTACGTTTAACAATTTTTAATTTAGTAGTATTTTTTTTCATTCTTCTTATCCTCCTTCCAACCGTAAGCAGAGCCAAGTTTACCTTTATTGATCGGTTCATAAGCATTGACCCAACGTCCATACCTACTCCAATCAGTGCGCGGCTTATGTTCTACAAACGAACTTATGTTCTTTGCTGCAATTGCCTTTTCTAACTCTAACTTACGTTCAGCTGCTTTAGTCGTTTGATAAACAGTAAGTTCATCCGCTGCACTAGTTGTTTGCTCTTCAACCTTTTCAGCTACAGGACAAGCAGTAGATGGTAGTTTAACTTTTTTGCCAGTCATTGCTTGATAGCGCATAGGATCATTGACCATCATGTAAGGTCCCCATGTTGCAACAAACTGATCACACACATTTTTTATCTGCTGTTTAAAGTTTGGCTTTGTTTTGACACGGCTTAAACTTTGATAACGAGGATTATTTAATAAAACTCTTTTATTACGCCCGTAATAACTGATTTTATAGTCTAGAATCTTACTCATTATTTACCGCCTTTTCTTCTTTTATTTTGAGCTTTAAGAAGAAGATCTTCATACAACTGAACTCGACTTATTAATCGGCCTTCAATTGTATTTAACTTTAGCAAAGAACTTCCAGCATTAGAGTCTCTAGTGAATGCAACCCCAATCAAAGACTGGTTCTTCAAAACTTTATTTTGATCTCCTCTTTTAAAATCAGGATGAGAAATATTTGAAGACAATGTAGGTTTATATTTGTCTTTGTCATACTCAAGTATTTCATTGCCAAATATGCCAGTCTCAATTAACCCCACTCTTCTTAATCGCCATAAAAACTCAACCAGCTTTATAAAGATTTCTTCCTCGTACGCACCTCGAGGTCGATAGGTTTTAAACATGCTGTCTTTTAAAGTATTAAACTCTTCAATACTTTCGCCAATGATCACATGCTTTTCTGCCGTTAATCCATGGCTTAAGGCATTGCCACTTACTATTTGTTTTCCCGAAACTGATTTCGGGCCTGTTGATTTTAGAGCGTTTAATCTGTTTGCTCTAATTTTCTTTTTACTAGACATGATCGTCTCCTTATTAATTAATTAATTTTCTTAACGCACAGCACAAAGACTATGCCTCAAGGCCAAAAAATGTTTTGAAATAGGGTTCCCACCGTTACCGGCAATAATTTAAGGGAGCGTAGTTTGCAGCAACTGCGAAGTACTATTACAGAAATAATTTCTATAATGACAATATATTACATTATAAAACACTATCAAGTCAATAATGCAAATAATCCTTTAAAATCAACAATTCTAGACGATAGTTATATAGGATTTTATGGGATATAATATATTTTTTCTCCTGATTTTAATGGGGTATTGCTGTCATCTTTTTTAAAAGCAGACTCATAACGTTCGCTGTTAATCCCAGCGGCATTATCTCTAATTTCAATCTCATTTCCTGATAAATTTATTTTAATTTTTAATTTATAATCAGGATTAATTCTTTTAAGAATTTTTTTGTTAGTTAAATAGCTTTGAATTGAATTGTCTACAAATTCAGCAAGCGCGTACCACTCAGTGTATCTCATATTCTTTAGGAGTCCCAAAAGGCTTACTGTGGGTGCAATATTTAATTTTTGAATATCTTTCATTTTAATTTTAAAATATTACTAATTTCAATATAAACAATCTAATAATCTATATAAATTTTATAATTCAATATCTTGCAAAAGTTATTAAGCAAAATTAATTGATTTATACTTCTTGGATAAACATCTAATAATTTAGGATTAAAAATAATAATCGATATTAACTGTGATCTTGAGATAGAAACATTCAATCTATTTTTATCAAAAAGGAAGTCTAAATTTCTAGGCAAACATTCAGGATCTGAACTTGTCATAGATACGATAGTAATTGATCCTTGTTGTCCTTGAAATTTATCGATCGTTCCCATTTTTGCTAATTTTTTAAATTTAGAAGTTAAGAAATTTGTTTGAATATTATAAGGACTAACAACAAGTATATCTTCTTTAGATATTAATTATCTTTAAAAATTACTACTAAGCTAGGTAGAGGCTTATTTAAGCCCCTACTCATCTAATAATTAATTTATTTTAGTAATTCATTTAATGGTTCAGAAATAACTGAAACTGTATTCACTCCATTATGATCTAAACCAGCAAGAATTTTGTATTGAGCATTAATATTAAGATCCGTTAATGATTTAATATAATCTAACGCAAGTACGTCAGCCGTATTGTTGTCATTGCTGCCTGTGATTGCAAATACTTTGGTTGTTTTTGGAATATTTTTAATAAAATCACTTGGTGACAACGAAAAATAACGAGACGACGCGCCCCTCATAAATCTCCAACTACTAATATTGCAAGGGCATGCAAGTAATATTGCGCCTTCTGCAATGCCAGGAGTACGTCCAATCATTATACCGCTAGTCGCCGCTCCACCCGAATGTCCAATAAGAATAGTTTTAGTAGGTTTGTAATAATTTTTAAGAGATTGGACTGCAGCAGTCATCTCATCCAAATTTGTTGTTGTGTAACAATCACGTCTTCCACAATCACTTCCTGAAGATTTATTATTTTGGTTATCAAAGTATCCAGGTCGCAAAATTGCAACTTTAACAGTTCCAGCGGGCACTTCTACTTTTTCAGCATTTCTAATCATGCCAACTACAGGACCATTATCACTTTGATCGCCATGGATAAAAATTACTAAATTTTTTATTTTTGTTTCAGGATTTTTTTTAAAAGTATGAATAGCTAAACACTCATCTTTTCCAGTAACACGAGTTACTTTATCATTTAAACATTCAACTGATTGTGCCGAAGATATTAAAAATAGTTCTGAGCACAAAATAAAACTAAATAATATAAAAAGTTTTTTCATTTAAAGTATTTTTCATTATTTTTTACAGGCATAAATTTTTAACCCCCAATAATTTAGCAACAAAAGCTTATTTAGATAAAAATACTTAGTAAAAATACTTTATATACTTATATTTAAAAATCTTTAAAAATTACTACTAAGCTAGGTAGAGGCTTATTTAAGCCCCTACCCATCTAATAATTAATTTATTTCAATCGTTCTTGATTTTTTAGACTCAGGAATAATTCTCTCTAAAGAGATTTTTAACAAACCATCTTTCAACTGCGCCCCTTTGATTTCTGTATCATCAGAGACTGTGAAAGTTTTGCTAAAGTATCTTTTAGAAATACCTTGATGAATAACCTCATTATTTTCATCTTTATTCTCAGTCTTATTTTCCTTAATAGATTTTATCTTCAAAAGACCATCTGCATATTCAATGCTGATATCTTTCTTAGAAAAACCAGCCAAAGCCAATTCAATATCATAGGTATAGTCACCTGTTTTAACGATATTGTATGGTGGATAATTTACTAGAGATGATTCAAAGTCATTGTCTTCGAACATTCTCTCAAAATTATCAAATAAATTATCATAACCAATTGAAATAGGCTTCAACTGATTAAAGATAGATAGGCTTCCATTTAGTTTGTTCATTGTGTTTCTCCTTATTTAAGCGAGTTAGGTAAGTCCCACTAAGGCAACTTACTCTGTATGAAATGGGTAATTATTTTTAATTTCCAATATCAAAAAAAATTTATTTTTAAGCCCCTTGAAAATCTAAAATTTATTATTAAGACTTAATTTAATTTTTTAATTGAAAAAAGGAGGCCTTTGCCTCCTTTTAAGAGTTTTAATAAAAAACTTCAGGAAAAATTTAGAATGGACCTTATTGTTGAGAGCTAAGGATCCGTAGGCTCTTATTCGATAGTTACACTTTCAATTCAAGTGTAAGGTAGTGGCAACGTATTTACTTTCATTTCCCCTCCTACATAAAAATATCTGCCGAGTTGCTTTTAAAGTCAAATTACCCTCAACAATAATGCTTTAACAAATAAGCATTATAGATGAGCAGTTTAGCTATACATTAAGGCAGAGCTTTAAGTTTTAAATTTAAAACACTATTGTTTTATAAGCCTTTTTAAACTCTTCAGTAGCTGTAAAAGAAATATAGAAATAAAAACAATTATTTAAAATTGTTTAACTTTTTAAATTTAAGAGTAATATTTTCGCATCTTTTTTTTCAAAATTAAAATCCCAGATTTATTCATTTTTTTCTAAAAATAGTTCATTAGAATAATTACAATCAACAATCAGCTGATTGAGAATAAAAAAGCCTGTAGCGTTAAAATAAAAAAATAATCTCGCTTAATTATTATTTTTTAAATAAATCCTTAAATTCTCTTGGTTCTGACCTTAAATATTGCGGTGGCACATCAACAGATGCTTTTAGTTCGGCAGCTGCATGCCAAGGCCATCGAGGATCGTATAAAGCTGCTCTTGCAATTGCTATTAGATCAGCCTGATTGTTTTTTAATATTGTCTCTGCTTGTTGAGCTTCAGTGATTAGACCAACGGCTATTACAGGCATTGAAACTTTTTTCTTAATCCTGTCTGCAAAATGCACTTGATAACCAGCTTCAACTGGAATTTTTTGTAGGGGTGATAATCCTCCGCTCGATACATGAATAAATGCACAGTTTATTGTTTGAAGTTCAATTGCAAACTGAATACTTTCATCAATATTCCATCCCCCTTCAACCCAATCAGATGCTGAAATTCTAATTCCAATTGGAATATCTTTTTTAATATGAGTTCTTACAAATTTAAATAATTCTAAAGGATAACGCATACGGTTCTCTAATGATCCACCGTACTCGTCTGTTCTGGTGTTTGATAACGGAGATAAAAATTGATGCAGTAAATAGCCATGGGCTGCGTGCAGTTCAATTAAATCTAATCCTACAGTAATGGCCCGTTCAGCTGATTTTAAAAATGACTGTTTAATTCTCTCTAACTCATTTTTGTTAAGTGCGTGCGGTAATCTTTCATCATTATTAAATGGGATTGCAGAAGGTGCATCCGTCATCCAGCCACCATTATTTTCTTCTAAAATTTTTCCACCTTTCCACGGCGCAGCGCATGATGCTTTTCTACCTGCGTGTGCGAGTTGCACTCCAATTGGAATTTTTGAATGTTGCCTAATTGCATAAATGACTTTTTCTAAGGCAATTTGATTGTCATTTGAATAAAGTCCCAAATCAAAAGGGGTAATTCTACCGTTTGCCTCTACTGCTGTTGCCTCAAGAATTAATAAGCCTGCACCAGAATGAGACAGTGAGCCAAGATGCATTAAATGCCAATCCGTTGCTTTGCCATCAACAGCTGAATATTGGCACATTGGTGCAATAACAATTCTATTTCTAAGATTTAATGAACCTATTTTAACGCCTTCAAACAATTTACTCATTTAGCTTTGTTATGAATTAATTTATTTAAATATATAAAACTTTATACTGCTTGCTACCTCTCTGTAAATGACATACGCACTGGCCTCGTTCAATTAAACAAAAGGAAATATGCATAACATTATTGATACAGCTGCTGAAGCTGGATCGTTCAAAACATTAGCAACTGCACTTACAGCAGCGGGTTTAGTAGATACATTAAACGGTAATGGACCATTTACAGTTTTTGCTCCAACCGATGATGCATTTAAAAAATTACCTGCTGGCAAATTAGAGTCTTTGCTTGCGGATGTTCCACAATTAAAATCAATCCTTACCTATCACGTAGTTGCTGGTAAAGTGATGGCAGCAGATGTAATGGGCTTAAATGGTAAATCTGCTAAAACCGTTAATGGATCTGATGTTAAAATTAGTACAGATGGTGGTGTTAAATTAAACGGTACTTCTAATGTTGTTAAAACAGACATCGAATGCACGAATGGCGTTATTCATGTAATTGATTCTGTAATTATTCCAGCCTAAGTATTTTTAAAATAACAGTTAAATATAAACATCCAGTTACAACGCTGGATGTTATTATTAATTCTAAATTATCCAAACTAACTAAAAAAGTTTTATGACATCTAACTGTCGCTTGTAATTCCAATGTCGTTTTGTCTTTTGATACAATTTAACTGTTTACTATTTGTTTATAAAAACTAAGATACTTACCAAAGTATAGAATGTTTGAATTACCAAAATTAAATTATCCAAAAAACGCTTTAGCTCCTGTGATGTCTGAAGAAACGTTAGATTTTCATCATGCTAAACATCACCAAACTTACATTACAAATTTAAATAATCTTATTAAAGATAGCCCGCTTGCAAAAAGTTCGCTTGAGGAAATAATTAAGGATAGTGCAAAAGATAGTTCAAAAATTGCAATTTTTAACAATGCTGGTCAACACTGGAATCATATTTTATTTTGGAATTGTATGAAACCAAAAGGCGGCGGAGCAATGCCAGCTACATTAGAAAAAAAAATTGTTGAGGATTTTGGCAGTGTCGATAAATTTAAAGAGGATTTTATTCAAGCAGGAGTTTCTCAATTTGGCTCAGGCTGGGCGTGGCTTGCTATTAAAAATGGAAAACTTGTAGTGACTAAAACAGCTAATGCATCTAATCCGTTAGTAGATAATATGAAACCTATTTTTGGATGTGACGTATGGGAACATTCTTATTATATAGATTACAGAAATCGAAGAGCCGACTATCTTAAGGCTTTTATAAATGAATTAGCAAATTGGGAATTCGTAGCATCGCAATTAAATTAATTAAAGAAACTAATAATTCATATTGATTAAGACTGCTGGTTTAAATTTTATATAGTATTATTTTCAACAAACACATCGGCAGCTTTAAATATTTTTGATTTGCGGTCATTATCCATTTTTTCTAAAATTTTAACCATCATCGACAACCGATAATTGGTAGAGAAAAACTTTTTATTATTTTCAATAAATCTCCAATAAAGACCATCCATCGTCTCACACCACTCGCCTTTTTTAAAATCGCTCATTTTTAGTAAATAACTAGAAGCACAGATGTAGGGTTTAGTTGCAAATATTCCACCATCACTAAATAATCCCATACCAAATACATTGGGTGCCATCACCCAATCTGAAGAGTCAACGTACATTTCCATAAACCATCGATAAACAGATTTAGGTTCAATTTGGGATAAGTTCATAATATTAGCAACCACCATCAAACGCTCGATATGATGACTCCAGCCATAGGTATTACAGTTTTTAATGGTGTGATCTAAAGGATCAATGCCGGTGGTGCCGTCATACCAACTTTGTTTAAGTTTTCTTTTATGTTTAAAAAAGTTGTTAGTTGTCATTGTATTTTCAAAATTCTGATAAATGCCACGCATAAACTCACGCCAACCAATAATCTGTCTTAAAAATCCTTCCAAATTATTAATTTTCACTTTATGCGTTTTAGTAAAAGCCATAGTCTCTTTGACTAACTCTTCAGGAGTAATCAGTCCTAAATTCATCACCGGACTTAACAGGCTGTGAAATAAGGTATGAGATTTTTGTGAGATCGCGTCTTCAAAATCACCAAACGAATCTAGTTTATGTTTTAAAAAATCAAAAAACAAATTGAGCGCATCTTTTCTAGTGGTTGGATAATTAAATGCTGCAATAGTACCAGGGTGATCGGTAAAATTATTTTCTAAAAATTTTTTAATGTTCTTAGTGTGGGTTGTGTCAGTAAATACTAAAGTTTTTGGTATTTGAACTTTAGGATCAAGTTTGCGTCTATTATCTTCATCGAAACTCCATTTGCCGCCTAAAGGTTCCTGCTTATTCTTCATTAAAATATTAAATTTAATTCTCTGAATTTTATAAAAATTAGCCATGAAAGGTTTTTTAGTAGTACTTAGATACTCTTTAAAATCAGCGCGGTTACTTAAAAACATCGGAGATGGGATGAAATGATACTGAATGCTATGGTTGGTAAAAAAAGTTTTCAGTTGTTGTTCAAAAAATTTATCTTCAATCTCAAATAAACTAACTTCTTTTGCATTAATCTTTTTTAAAAAAACTAAAATCTTGTCTTCAAATTTCTTCTTAAACAACTCATGGCTTGCATCATAATAATGCACGCTAAACTTAGCTTTTTTTAACTCATCGGCATAAGAGCGCATGGCTGACAGGAAAAGTAATATTTTTTGTCGGTGATGCTTTACATAGGTGCAGAGCTGATAATCTTCAGCAAGCATGATGTGGTGATCTTTAAAATGTTTAAGATAACTTAAGGGAAACAGTTGATTACCAAGGATGATAAAGGCTTTTGATTTATTCGTCATCTAAAGAATAATTTTTATTATTTAATTGTCGTCTATCGTACTCAAATTTCTTTCTATGCTTTAAGCTTTTGTGTCTAACCCTTTTTCTCCATAATCTAAACGAACTAGGTTTTAGTTCGCTGCGCATAATTTTAATAACTTCCGCTTCAGATTTACCCGTCTGTTCTCTAATATATTCAAAAGTAATCCGATCTGCCCAAGCTGCCCAAATAATCCAGGAGTTTGAAGATTTGTCTTGTGGTTCTGGGTTAGCAGTGTTTGTTAAAGGTCTAAGGCCTTTTTTCATTTAATTATTTAATCGTACTGCCGATACTAAATATTGGAAGATATAACGCAACTAACAGTAACCCAATAATTGCTCCAATTGCAACAATCATTATAGGCTCAATAATGGTTGTTAAGCCTTTAACCACCGTATCAAACTCTTCCTCATAATAATTTGAAATCGATTGAAACATATCTTCTAAGTTACCAGTATTTTCACCAACATAAGTTAACTGCGCAAGTTGTGCTGGAAAAACTTCTTTTTCATCAGTAAATAATTTTGATAACGAATCTCCGGTTACAATCTTTTTAGATATACGGTTAAGGGCGTACACAAATACCAAGTTATCCGTAACACTTTTTGCAATATTTAAAGTCTCAACAATACCAACGCCTGCGGCTTGTAAGTTTGCCATGATTAGTAATAAATTAAAGACCAAAGATGACTTAACCATGCTGATTATTAAAGGTTAGTTGAATATTAAATAAAATCTATTTTAATGAAAAGAGTAGAGTGTAGATTTTTGCATAACGCTAGACAACTACTACTGAAGTTTTAACAGCATAATATTTGGTGTTTAGAGCGCACCCATCATCATCGGCGTAACGTACTAATTATATATTCAATAAATCTAAAATTAGGTTTATATTTAATATTATGACTAATTTTGATGACCGAGAAAAAGGTTTTGAGCGAAAATTTGTACATGATTCAGAAATAGAATTTAATATTAAAGCTAAAAGAGACAAATTAATTGTTAACTGGGTCTCTAAAATTTTAGATTATAATGATGAACAAAAGAATAATTATTTAAAAAAAGTTATTCATAATGAAGTTGAACAACACTCGGATGAAGATCTTTTCAAAATAATTAAAAAAGATTTAGAAGATAAAAACATTCAAGATCAAGAAATCAGACAAAAGATGGCCGAATTTTTAGCAATTGCTAAAACCGAAGTGTAATTAAACGTATTAATGTATAAAGCTTAATTAACGATATATTTTTGAAGCTGCTCTATTAAATATTTTTGCTCATCAATCATCAAATTAACCACATCGCCAATTGATATCACGCCAACATTTTTTCCATTGTCTTGAACCGGCAAATGTCTAACTTTTTTCTCCGTCATTAACTTCATACAATCTGCAATTTTAAATTCAGGAGAAACGGTCACTAATTCTCTCGACATCACTTCATGTAGTTGTGTGTCATGACTATGTTTACCCATCAATATTACTTTGCGTGCGTAATCTCTTTCTGTGAAAACTCCAAGTAGTTTATCGCCATCATTGACCAGCACACAACCTATGTTTCGATCTGCCATTAATTGAATAGCTTGTTTAACTGTATTGTTAGAACTTAACGACCAAGTCTGTCTTTTATTTTGTTCTAAAAATTGACCTACGTTAATTAAGATATTTATTAAACTAGTGTGGATCATAATTTTTTATAATTGTTATGACGATTGCAATCAATCTAACCTAATATTACAGTCAATGTAAGCATATAAAGAATTTAGAAATGTATTAATAATTTATTTACTAAATATTAATACATTGTTTGATTTAGGTTTTTAATTTAGTCATCCACTCAAGATATTCTTTAATAAACTTATCTGTAGGTTTTATAGTTTTTTTTCTTTTGTCTGATTTACTATTAGCTTTTAGTAAAATTCCTTCTTGTGTAGCATCATCAATGTAAGAAATTAAACTTAACCTAGAAACAATATTATTTGGGACTGTCTCTAGCAGTTCTTCAATGTGCAAATCTTTATCTAAAAAATAATGATGCATTATATTTAGCATTAAAAGATAGCCTCCTGGCGTTCTTCTAAAAAAACCTACTGTTTTGTAAATATGATTATGGGTAACGAATTCATCAAAAAAAAACTTACTTGCTTGCGCTATATTTTTTTTATTTACACCCAAATAATTATACCTTCTTTATACAATTTGATCGTTGTAATTGATGACTTTAAAAAAACTTATAATTTTATGATAAAATTTTTAAGATTGTTAAATTTTGAATATTTTTTTATTACAAAATTAAAAAAAGGTATACCAGAAATTTTTGCTAAAAAGCTAACATATC
>CAIQAD010000047.1 GCA_903869725.1 uncultured Alphaproteobacteria bacterium
AATCTTTACAATTGTATCTTGATAACTTTTTAGAATTGTCATTATAATTTAATAAATCTTGAGCAAAAACTACTGTATTTTTGATATCAAGTTCGGAATACTTTGCTACTTCAAATTTAGAATAAAAATTATCCGTATCTTTCAAAAATTTTACATAAAATTTCTTGTTATTTTCTAATGCTATTTTAGTAAATTTCTTTCTATCAACTAAGCTTCCCATTATTTGAAAACTATTAAAACCTAAAATTTTAATCTTTTTAACTAAAGCGATAGATTTAATTGATGAAAAAATATTTCTTAATCCTACAAAACTTGCTGGTCCAAGATTAATCATAAAAAATTTTATTTCGTTTATAGTAATTTTATTCTTTTTTAAAAAATCCAAAAAAATAATTATAAAATTCTCGCTATTTTTAAATTCTTTTATCTCTAATTGACTTTCTAAATTGCCTTGTCTTGCATTTAGTAATAGACTTCCATGACTAATATCAATTGAACAATAATTAAATTTCATGAAATTTTTCTTCAAAATAAATGTTTTAATGACATTATTAATTCTAAGCAATCACACATTTTTAACAGCTCAAGAAAATCAAAACGAAAAAGGCATTATTGGTCTGATGTATCACAGATTCAATGAAAATAAATATCCTACAACTAATGTCAAATTAAAGGATTTCGAGGAACAATTAAAAATGATTCAAAAGCAAAATATTCAATTTATATCTATCGATGAATTTAAAGACATCATGCTTGATAAAAAGAGCTACTCTAATAAGAAAGTTTTGTTGACTATTGATGACGCTTATAGATCTTTTTATGTAAACGCTTGGCCAATTTTAAAAGAGAAAAAAATTCCTTTCATACTATTTCTTAATACAAGAGAAATTAATGCAAATAATCCAAATTACATGACTTGGGATCAAATTAGGGAAATCAAAAATTCTAATATTGGCACAATTGGTGGACATAGTTTTTCTCATGACTACCTTGCTTTAAAAACTGACAAAGAAATATATGAAGATATTGTTCATTCAAACAATGATTTTTTTAGAGAGTTATCTTATATTCCAAAATATTTCTCTTATCCTTTTGGTCAATATGGCGCGAACTTTTCAAAAATTGTTAAAGATCTTAATTACCAATTAGCATTTGGACAACATTCTGGGGTTATAGATACTTCTAAAAATTTATTTGAATTACCAAGATATCCTATTAATGAAAATTACGGAAAACTTGATAGATTTTTATTTTTATTAAATACAAAGCCGCTACCCTTTAAATCATTTAAACCTGAGAATAAGTTATTATCTAAATCAAATAATCCTCCTATAATTGAAATTGAATTTTTTAAAAATATAAAGAATATTAATAAAATTCATTGTTTTTCAAATAATAATCGTAGTGGAGATTTTGATGAGCAAAAAATTATTTTCATTGGAGAAAATTGGATAAGAGTAAATTTAGATCAAAAATTTTATAGAAAAACCGGAAGAATAAATTGTTCAATTCAAGACACAGAAGATAAACAATGGGGCTTTATGGGATTTCAGTTTACTACTTTTGAAGAATAATTTTTAATTATATCGAGCCAGATCGCTTAACTACTAATGCTGCTTTGTCAAAATCTCCTAAAGAATTTTGATCAATTATCTTTTTTAAACCTAAAATATAATCATCGCCTTTAGTTGAGTATTTATGCAAGTAGCCAACTAATTTTGGACCAGAAATATTACCAAAAGGTTTGAAGACTCTCTGTTTAGCTCTTTGTTTTCTAAATTCATCATAAAAAGCATGAGTATTTAAATTATTTTTATAGGCGTTGACCGCATAACGAATTTCATTAAATTTAGATATTTGATAGGTGCTATCATCTGGTCTATCCCAAGGAACCATACCTTCGCTAGATTTCCATGACCATTGGCCAAATAAAGCATTACCTTCAATTGCAAATCTAGATGTTCCCCAGCCACTTTCATAGGCTGCCTGTGCGATTGCTAAAGAAGGTGGAACTATATCCATTCTTAATAACAGCTCCTTATAATTTCCTGGTTTAACTTTATACTGTTCAAATTTATCTGAAAGCCATTGCTGTTCTTTTTTGTAACTCTTTTTGTTCATGATACCTATTAGCTTTCTTCTATCATCAATAATTTTTTGATTTTCTGACAAAACAATAGGCAACAAAATTTGAATAAAAACTTTTTTTCTTATTTCAAAATTATCAATGTTATTTATTCCTTGCGGAAATTTTGCAAGAAAGAAATTAGCTACAGGCTCACCTTCTCTTACTTTATCTAAATTATACCCATTCTTTTCAAATAAGTTTATTAAACTTGTAACTTGCTGATATTCTAAACTTTCGTTTTGAGCATTATTTTCAAATAGTTTTTTCTTACTCATCATTCTATCAATTGATGGATTTTGTTTTAAAGATCCCTCCATTTCTGAACGATTAGTACCTATTTTTAAATTGTTTGTAGATTTAAATAATTCTGGAACAAAAGCTGTGAAAATTAACAAAATAATTATAAGCGCATAAGAAGAAGCTATGGAAAAATTAAATTTATTTTTTAATTTAGAAAATTTTTTATTACTACTAAAATAATAATTAATTTTTCCTAAAAAAAAATTTTTACAATTCAAAAGAATATTTTTCATAATATAAATTAAAAATTAGTGCGAAATAGCTCTTACGCTTTTCACTTCGGGCACATAATGAACTAACATACGTTCAACCCCCTGTTTTAAAGTTAAAGTTGATGAAGGACATCCAGCGCAACTTCCTTGTAACTCAACCTCTGCTACACCATCAACAAATGCTTTTAATTTTATGTTACCGCCATCCATTGCAACTGCTGGTCTAATTTTAAGCTCCAAAACTTCTTCAATTCTTTTAAAAATATCACTCTGTTTTGAATCTATATTTATGGCAATTTCTATGGGCTTAAAATTCCCAGAAAAATTAAGTCTTATTAAATTTTCAATGGAATCTTGCATTTCATTCCAATTTACAGTTGGTTTTTTTTTAACTGATATAAAATTACTGCCCAAGAACAGCAATTCAATGTCACATGTATTAAAAAAACTTCCAACAAAGGGATAATTATTTCCCTCTGAGGCACTTTTAAACTCAATAGTCCCGTTTTTAACCAACTCTACATCCAGTACAAATTTCAAAGTATCTGGATTTGGTGTTTGTTGAACATTAATGTTCATATGATGAATTTAGTTATTATAATTTGCAATTAAAGTAACTACTCTTTATAAAAAGACATATAAAACAGTATCTTACTGTTATTCTACGTTTTTCTACAGTGCGAGGCCTAAGATATTATGAACATCTTTCAATGTTTGATTTGAAACAATATTGGCTTTTTCAGCGCCGTCTTTAAGTATTTTTTTAATATTATTTGGGTCTTTTTTAAATTCCTTAATTTTTTTCCCGATTGGCACTATTTCTTTTATCAAATAATCGCTCAAAATATTTTTAAATTCAGAAAAATTCTTACCACTAAAATCCTTCAAGGCGGCTTCTAAGGTCTGATTTTTCAAAATTGCCAATATTCCTATTAAATTTCTTGCTTCATCTCTACCGTTTAGGTCTTCAACTTTTGAAGGTATTAAATCGTTGTCCGTTTTAGCCTTTTTAATTTTTTGAATAATTTGATCTTCCGTATCTGTTAAATTAATTCTTGAATATTCAGAATCATCTGATTTGCTCATCTTTTTTTTACCATCCTTTAAACTCATAATTCTAGCAACTTCTTTTACAATTACAGGCTCTGGCAACTGAAAAAAATCTTTACAATTAAAATCATTATTAAATTTTATAGCTATGTCCCTGCATAATTCTAAATGTTGCTTTTGATCTTCTCCCACGGGTACGTGTGTTGCCTTATACAACAAAATATCAGCTGCCATTAAAATTGGGTAGCTATAAAGACCTACGCTTGCTTTTTCTTTATTAGACCCCGCTTTTTCCTTAAATTGCGTCATTCGATTTAACCAACCTATTCTTGCAACACAATTAAAAATCCAAGCTAATTCAGAATGACCAGGGACTGCTGATTGACAGAAAATAATATTTTTCTTTGGGTCTATGCCACAGGCAAGAAAAGCTGCTGCTGTTTCAATAACATTATTTTTTAATTGTTGTGGATCTTGAAAAATTGTTATTGCATGTAAATCAGCCAACATAAAATAACATTCAAATTTTTGTTGAAGTGCTACAAAATTTTTAATTGCTCCTAAATAGTTTCCAAGATGCAAATTTCCTGTAGGCTGAACTCCTGATAAAATTCTATTTTTAATCATTAATAAATATTAAAATTTTAAATCGCTAATCGAAAATGCTTTAATAAAAAAAGCACATAAAAAATATATTAAACTAGAAAATAAGACCATAGAAATTAAAGTTAAAGGTTTTACTAATGAATTCAATAACAAATATTCACCAAAAATTTTTATCAATAAAACAAATACTAAGCCCATTATAATTGTACAAAAAATTGTCTTTAATATTTTAATAAAAAATAACTTATCGAAAAAATGATATTTATCTAAATAAAGATTAACCTGATAAATAATTACAGTACACCAAGCCGCAAAGCTTGTTGCAAAAGGAATTATTAAAAATCCAACTTTTTTAAAAAATATTAAACTTACAATAATATTAATAGAGACCGAAAATACAGAAATATAAAAAGGAAGCTTGGTATTGTGTCTAGCAAAATAGAAACTCGCATACACTTTCGTTAATGCAAAAGCTGGTAACCCAATACCAAATAAAAAAAGCGCATTAGAAGTATTAACGATTGTTTCTGAATTGAAAGAACCAAACCCAAAGATGGATTTAATTATTTCATTATATCCAACAATAATTCCTATAAATGCTGGCAATGTTAAAAATAAGCATAACTCCAAAGAACGATTCTGAATTGAATTAATTCTACTAAATTTTGCAGTTAATATTTCTTTTGAAAGTCTTGGCAAAACTACAGTTCCTATTGCAATTCCACTCAATGCAAGTGGCAACTGATAAATTCTGTCAGCATAATATAAATAAGATACTGCACTTGTCTGAAAAGACGCAATTATTGTTCCGACTAAAATATTTAATTGATTAATTCCTGAAGCAAAAACACTAGGAAAAAATTTCTTAAAAAAAATTCTTATTTTATTATTAATCCTAACTCTAAATAATAATTTTAACTTAAAATATTGTTTTAAAAATAAGAACAAATAGATAGCCTGAACAAATCCTACTAAAACTAAAGTAATGCACGATGCATACACAAGCTCTATTTGACTACTATGAAATAAGAATAAAGACACAATTAATAAGCCATTAAATATTATCGGAGCGGCTGCTGTTACAAAAAATTTCTCATTGAAATTTAATATTGCAGAAAATACTGAGGCTATTGAAATAAAAAAAAGAAAAGGGAAACTAATTCTATATAAATTAACTGCTAGTTCGAACTTTTCAGGAATTTTTTGAAAACCAGGGGCAATTAAATATAAAAATTGACGCGCAAATATTTCAACTATTACTATAACAATTATAATAAAAATTATTTTTAAACTTAATATTTGGTTTGCAAATAAATTTCTTTTTGCTTTACTTTCCTTGGCATAAGATGGAATAAATGCAGAATTAAAAACCCCCTCTGCAAATAATTGCCTAAATGTGTTAGGAAATCTAAAAGCAACAAATAATGCATCTGATGCAATTCCAGCTCCTAAATAAACTGCAATAAGATTATCTCTTATAAATCCTAGTATCCTACTTAAGAAAGTTGCAAACCCAAATGAAAAAACATTTTTTAAAATATTCATCTAATCTTTAAATTTCTGACTTTTTCCTTAAAATTAATTCTGAGACAAAACTACTTATGTTTATATAGTCTTCCCCAATTAATTTTATTCCAAAATCTTTCATGTAACCAAAAAAGAACTATTTTTGTAAAAATTTCTGTAAAAGCTATACCTGTCGCTATTTTTACTCGACCAGTAATTAACCAACTTATTATAAACGTGTCGACAGTGCCTGTTATTCTCCAGCTAATAGCCTTGATTAAACTTCTGCTATGATTCTCTATGAAAACTGGCTTTCTTAATTTCACCATAATTTAAATACTAGAGTTATTAAAGTTTCCAGTCAATTTGCAGAGAAGAAATATAAAGCACGATTACTAAAACTAAGCAAAATCATGCTTAAAATATTCATTTGATACTAAGTTTTGGCTTTGTTTTAATAATTATAAGTCATATAAATATAGATTAAGAAACTACTTCTTAGAGATTATTATTAAAAATATTTTTTATGGAAAAATTCACCGACAAAGAAGCTTTAGACTTTCATACTCAAGGTAAGCCTGGAAAAATTGAAATAATTCCTTCAAAACCAATGGCTACACAAAAAGATTTAGCATTGGCTTATTCTCCAGGTGTTGCAATTCCAGTTTTAGCCATCGCAAAAGATCCTCTTAAAGCTTACGATTATACTAGCAAAGGCAATATGGTTGCTGTCATATCTAATGGTACTGCAATTTTAGGCCTTGGAGACCTAGGTGCACTTGCTTCAAAACCTGTAATGGAAGGTAAAGCGGTTCTTTTTAAAAGGTTTGCAGATATTGACTCTATAGATATCGAAATAGATTCTAAAGACGCGAAACAAATTATAGAAACAATTGCAAGCATAGGTAATAGTTTTGGTGGTATCAATCTAGAAGATATTGCGGCTCCTGACTGTTTCATTATCGAACAAGAATTAAAAAATAGATTAGAAATACCTGTATTTCATGATGACCAACATGGAACTGCTATTATAACAGTTGCTGGAATATTAAATGCTCTAGAGATTATTAAAAAATCTATAAAAGACGTTAAGATAGTTGTGAATGGAGCAGGAGCTGCTGGTATCGCATGTGTAGAATTATTAAAAGCAATGGGCTTGCAAGATAAGAATGCGATTATGTTAGATCGACAAGGAGTTATTTACAAGGGCAGACCAAATGTAGACCAATTTAAATCAGCTCACGCTGTAGACACAAAACTTAGAACGTTAGCTGAGGCGCTAAAGGGAGCCGACATATTTTTAGGATTATCTGCAAAAAACGTTGTTACAGAAGATATGGCAAAATCAATGGCAAAAAATCCTATAATTTTTGCTTGCGCAAATCCAGATCCAGAAATTTTACCAGAATTGGCCCAAGCGGCTAGACCTGATGCGATTATTGCAACTGGGAGATCTGATTATCCAAATCAAGTAAATAATGTTTTAGGATTTCCATATATTTTTAGAGGAGCTTTAGACGTTAGGGCAAAAACAATTAATAATGAAATGAAAATTGCTGCAGCAAAAGCTATTGCTGATCTTGCAAAAGAAGATGTTCCGGATGAAGTAGTGAGTGCATACGGTGGCGAAAGACCAAAATTTGGAAAAAATTACATTATCCCTTCACCATTTGATCCAAGATTAATAAGAAATGTATCAGCAGCTGTTGCGGAGGCCGCTATGAAAAGTGGGGTCGCAAGAAAGAAAATTGAAAATTTTGCAGAATATAAAGATAGTTTAGCTGCAAGATTAGATCCTTCGGTTGGTTTCTTACAAAATATTTACAGCCAAATTAGAAAAAAACCAAAAAGAGTGATTTTTGGAGAAGGAGAAGAAGAGTCAATGTTAAGAGCAGCAATTGATTTTAAAAATAATAATCTTGGAACTCCAATTCTTATTGGTAGTGCTGAAAAAATAAAAAAACAATTACAAGAACTTGGTTTAACATTAGATAAATCTATAGAGATTCATAATTCAAAAAATGAAGAGCAAACTAAAAAATATACAGATCATATTTATAAAAGATTACAGAGAAAAGGTTTTTTAAAAAGAGATTGTGAGAGAATGATAAGAAATAATAGAGTAGTTTTTGGATCTTGTATGGTTGATCTTGGAGATGCAGATGCAATGGTAACTGGGGTAACAAGAACTTTCAGTGATACACTCGAAAACATTAGATATGTCGTAGACGCTAGACCAAACGAGGTTATTTTTGGGTTAACAATAGCGGTTACAAAAAAAGGTGCAATTTTTGTTGCAGATACAAACGTTAATGAATATCCAAATGCCGAAAATCTTGCGGATATAGCTATATCATCAGCAAGAGTTGCTAGACTTTTAGGCTTTGTTCCAAGAGTTGCTTTCTTATCTCATTCTACGTTTGGAAAACCTATGTCAGAAAGAAGTATTCACTTAAGAGAAGCGAGAGATATTTTGGAAAGAAGAAAAGTAGATTTTGAATTTGAAGGTGAAATGCAACCAGATGTTGCTCTAGACCAAAAATTTAAATCTATTTATCCATTTTCAAAATTAACAGGATCTGCAAATATTTTAATTATGCCTGCTATTCATAGCGCGGCAATTTCTACAAAAATGTTAAAAGAGTTAGGAGGATCTACTTTAGTTGGTCCAATGTTAGTTGGCTTAAATTCACCAATACAAATATCAACTTTGAGATCAAAAGTTTCTGATATATTTAACATGGCAGCTATTTCTGCGTTTTCTTCTGAAGTTATTAAATATAAGAAAAATTAAAGATAGTGTTGTCTTGTAAGATCCGTAGCTAAAATAATACTTGAGACAACTTCTTCAACATTTGGGATTAATTTTACTTCTTTTATAACTTCATCGAATTCATTTTTATCACTAGCCATTCCATAAATATAAACTTTGCCATTAATAACATCAAAATTATAATTTGAAGATCCAATATTTTTATTCACTAATAAAGCAACGTATAATTGCGAGCCAATTAAAGCGTCTTTTGCTCTTTGTTTAAAAGAAGTTTGATCAATAATAACAATATCATTTTTAACCGCTTTTATTCCTGAAGTTTCCCAAGCAATTTTTGTTATTTTTAATTTATCTTCAGCCTGTTCAACTTTTCCACTTAAAAAAGCTGTTCCATCAATTACTTTAACATTAATAAAAAATTGCCTGTAGTCATTTTTTATTATTTTAGCAGTAATTAAATTTTCACTAATTTTATCGTCAATATAAAGGCCTGGTGATCTTGGGTCAGATTTTATTGAAACACCAAGTCCAAAAGCTGAGGTAACATAATTACCTACACTTGTGGCAGAAGTAGTTAAGGATTGGGTGCAAGAACTTAGAATAATAATTAAGAAAAAAAATTTTAAAGATTTCATTGTTTCTTTTTTAAACTCAATGCTTTGCTATAAATAATTTTTTTTGAAATATTTAATTTATCTGAAAGATACTTAGCAATATCTGAAGTTTTCATTTTTTTTGATAGCGTTAATATTTCTTTATCTAAATCAATATTGGTTCCATTATTTTTATTCGTTGAAGAAGACAATACTAAGGTTATCTCTCCTTTAATAACAAAATTCTCTAATTTATCTAAAATTTCACTTAACTTTGATTTTATAAAATTTTCATAAATTTTGGTTATTTCCTTAGCAATTAAAACTTCTCTATCATCTAAGTACTTTTGCATTTCTATAAGAATACTTTTTAAATCTCGTGCGGGCACAAACATGATAACCGAGCTTTGAAAATCTTTAATTTTTTCATAAAAAATTTTTCTCTCCCCTAATTTTTTTGAAAGAAAACCAGAAAAGTAATAATCGTCACTAAAACCACTAACGCTAAAAGCAGCTGTTACAGCTGAAGGTCCTGGAATGGGAATAATTTTTATATTATTTTTATACGCTTCATTAATTAATAATCTTCCAGGATCAGAAACTAATGGTGTTCCACAATCACTAATTAGAGATACTATTTTTTCTTTTTTAATAATGTCTAAAACTTTTTTTATAGATTCTTTTTCATTAAACTTATGATAAGAAATTAATTTATTTGTAATATTATAATACTCTAATAATTTTTTTGAAACTCGAGTATCTTCACATAAAATAACGTCAGATCTTTCAAGAATATCAATTGCTCTTATAGTTATGTCTAAAAGATTTCCTATAGGTGTTGATATTAAGTATAATCCATTTTGAAGTTCTTGTTTTTTATAATCAATCGTTTGCATAATTAGTATTTAAAATAAGATTTTATTTTATTAAATGCTTTAAAACGATGACTTATTTTATCTTTTAAAGAAGAGCTAATTTCTCCAAAAGTTTTTTTATAACCATCTGCTATAAATATTGGATCATATCCAAAACCTTTATTGCCTTTTGGCTTTAAAGATATAGTTCCGCTAACTGTCCCTCTAAAAACTTTATAATTACCATTGGGCCATGCTATAGCTAAAGAACAAATAAATCTTGCAACTATTTTCTTTTTTTTATTTCTTTTTTTTATTTCAGATAAAACTTTTTTTATTGCGAAATTAAAATCTTTATTTTTCCCAGCCCATCTAGCCGAATAAATCCCTGGTTTTTTATTTAGTATATCAATTTCTAAACCAGAATCGTCAGACAATGAAACTAATTTACTTTTAATAGAGCAATATTTAGCTTTAATTACAGCATTATCTTCAAAAGTTTTTCCATTTTCTAGTGGTTCTTTTAGAGAAAAATCTTTTGGACTATAAAAATTAATTTTTACTGGAAGTAACTTTTTTATTTCTTTTAATTTTCCAGAATTATTCGTTGCAATTAATAATGACTTAATGTTTTTTAGATCTGAAATTTTATTATTCAAAGCAAGCGTTCTGACGTTCAATTAATATTTTAGCTGCATTTTTAGCAACTTTAAGCATTTCTGTTAGTTCAATTTCTGAGAATGTTCTTTTCTCGCCTGTGCTTTGAATTTCAGCTAACTCCATATTCTCAGTTATTACAAAATTTGCATCTACGTCTGCATTGCTATCTTCATCGTAATCAAGATCTAAAAGAATATTATTCTTAACAATGCCGCAGCTTACAGCTGCCACATTTTGACTAATTGGATTAGTTTTTATTTCTTTTTGTCTAAGAAGATAATTTATACATTTTTTTAAAGCAACAAAACCTCCGGTAATAGCAGCCGTTCGAGTGCCACCGTCAGCAGTTAAAACATCACAGTCAATTGTTATTAATTTTTCGTTTAACAATCCTAAATCAACGACTGATCTTAACGATCTTCCTATTAATCTCTGAATTTCTGATGTTCTACCTCCTATTTTGCCAACCGACGCTTCTCTTCTCATCCTTTCGTGTGTTGATCTTGGTAGCATTCCGTATTCCGCTGTAACCCATCCTTTTTGCGATCCAACTAACCATCTAGGCAATTTTGCCTCAACAGATGCCGTGCATACTACTTGGGTTTCTCCAAACTTAACTAAACAAGAACCTTCAGAATTTTTGATAAAATCAGGAATTATTTCAATATCCCGAAGATTAAGATTTCCTCTATTATTTTTTCTCATAATTAGCCTAGAAATAAAATTTTTAATACCTATATATGTCAAAAAAAATATAAAGTATTGTTTTAAATACCTCACTTATATGAATAAAAATAACGAAGATTTATTAAACGTTGATGAAAATTTAGAAGATAATTCTTCAAATAAAAAAGAAGAAGCGTCATCTGAGCAAGAAATTAAAAGTGAACATAATTTTGAAAATAATGAAAATAACTCAACCAAAGAGTTTGAAAATAAAATATCAGAATTAAATGACAAATTACTGCGATCACTTGCAGAAAATCAAAATCTTAGAAAAATTCACGAAAAAGAGAAAGAAGATCTTATCAAATATAGCTCAACTTCATTTGCTAGAGAAAGCCTAAATTTAGCTGACAATTTAGAAAGGGCATTTCTACTTTTTAAAGAAAATCCAAAATTTAAATCTGAAGAATTTAAAGATATTGGAATTGGAATGGAACTTATTGAAAAAGAACTCAAAAATACATTTGATAAAAATGGAATTAAACCTATTGACAGTTTAGGACAAAAATTTGATCCCAATTTTCATCAAGCTCTTAATGAAATTGAGGGTGAAGAAGATGGAAAAGTAGTTGCCGAGATTCAAAAAGGCTACATGTTACATGATAGACTTCTAAGACCAGCTTTAGTCTCTATTTCAAAGAAAAATAATAATAAAAAAGAAGATTCTTCCAAAAGCTAGTAAATTAGAGCTTTTTTAATCAAAAAAAACTTTCTTTAGGGGTTGTAAAAAAATAATTAAGCGCCACATAAAGCTTTCAACAATTTAAATTAGAAATTTATGAGCAAAATTATTGGAATAGATCTTGGAACAACAAATTCATGCGTAGCTATTATGGATGGCTCGCAACCAAAAGTAATTGAAAATTCAGAAGGCGCTAGAACAACTCCTTCGATTGTTGCATTTACAGAATCAGGAGAAAAATTGGTTGGTCTGCCCGCAAAAAGACAAGCAGTAACAAATGGAGAAAATACTTTTTTTTCAGTTAAACGATTGATTGGAAAAAGTTTCAGTGACTCAAATTTAAAAAAAGATATTCAAAATTTACCATACAAAGTAGTCAAAGCTGATGACAAAGATGACGCCTGGGTTCAATCAAGAGATAAAAAGTATTCCCCAAGTCAAATTTCTGCATTTGTTTTAATGAAAATGAAAGAATCTGCAGAAAAATATTTAGGTGCAGAAGTTAAACAAGCAGTTATTACAGTTCCAGCTTATTTTAATGACTCACAAAGACAGGCAACAAAAGATGCAGGAACAATTGCAGGTCTTGAAGTTTTAAGAATAATTAATGAGCCAACTGCTGCAGCTTTAGCATATGGATTGGATAAGAAAAAAGCGAAAACAATTGCCGTATACGATTTAGGTGGAGGAACTTTTGATATTTCTATTCTAGAATTAGGAGATGGTGTTTTTGAAGTTAAATCAACAAACGGTAATACGTCTTTAGGTGGAGATGACTTTGATGCCGTAGTTACAGATTACATTATTGAAGAGTTTAAAAAAGATAATGGAATTAATTTAAAACAAGACAAACTTGCTCTACAAAGAATAAGAGAAGCTGCAGAAAAAGCAAAAATTGAACTATCCTCTTCTGCTCAAACTGAAGTAAATTTGCCATTTATTACTGCGGACAAAACTGGACCAAAACATATTAATTTAAAATTAACGAGAGCAAAACTTGAAGCGCTTACTGCTCAATTGATCCAAAAAACAATTGAACCTTGCAAAATAGCATTGAAAGATTCTGGATACAGTATAGACGAAATTAATGAAGTAGTTCTTGTAGGTGGAATGACAAGAATGCCTAAAGTTCTTGAAACAGTTAAAAATTTTTTTGGAAAAGAACCAAATCAAAGTGTAAATCCTGATGAAGTTGTAGCATTAGGAGCTGCTATTCAAGCAGGTGTATTACAAGGAGATGTAAAAGACGTTCTTCTTCTTGATGTAACTCCATTATCATTAGGTATTGAAACATTGGGCGGTGTATTCACAAGATTAATTGAAAAAAATACAACTATCCCAACAAAAAAAAGCCAAACTTTCTCAACTGCTGAAAATAATCAACCTGCAGTAACTATCAGAGTTTTTCAAGGTGAAAGAGAAATGGCTAACGATAATAAACTTTTAGGAAATTTTGAACTAACGGGCATTGCTCCTGCGCCAAGAGGAGTTCCTCAAATTGAAGTTACATTTGATATTGATGCAAATGGTATAGTGAATGTTTCTGCAAAAGATAAAGGAACTGGTAAAGAACAAAAAATTCAAATTCAAGCTTCTGGAGGATTATCTGATGAAGAAATTCAAAAGATGGTTAAAGATGCAGAAGCAAATAAAGAAGCCGATAAGAAAAAAAGAGAAGAAGTAGATGCTAAAAATCATGCTGAATCTTTGATCGCTTCAAGCGAACAAAGTCTAAAAGAGCACGGATCTAAAATTGCTGAGGCTGATAAAACAGCAATTGAGAAAGATATAGAAAGTTTAAAAGAGGCAATTAAAGCTGATAACACAGAAGACATTAAAAACAAGACACAACAATTAATGACTTCTTCTATGAAATTAGGTGAGGCTATTTATAAATCACAACAGCAAAATGCTGAGACTAAGAATGCTGGTGAAAGTGAAAAGGCTGATAATAAAAAGGATGTTGTTGATGCAGAATTTGAAGAAGTAAAAGACGATAATAAAAAAAATTAACTAGTCAAATTCATTTTGATTAGTATTTGAAATCGTTATGTCAAAAAAAGACTATTATGATATTCTTGGTGTAACCAAAAGTTCAAGTCCAGACGACATAAAAAAAGCTTACCGAAAACTAGCTATGAAATATCATCCTGATCGAAATCAGGGTGACAAAAGTGCAGAAGCAAAATTTAAAGAGGCTTCAGAAGCTTATCAAGTTTTATCTGATCCAAAGAAAAAAACTCAATACGATCAGTTTGGACATTCTGCATTTGAGGGTCCACAAGGTGGAGGAGCTGGAGGATTTGATTTTGGCGGATTTGATTCAGGTGGCTTTTCAGATATTTTTGATGATTTCTTTGGTGACTTTATGGGATCCGGTAGAGGATCTGGCAGGTCAAAAAAATCACGCTCAAACAGAGGATCTGATTTAAAAATTAATTTAGAAATAACTCTTGAAGAAGCTTACACAGGAAAAAAGCAAACTATAAATTTATCTTCTAACGATAAATGTGGAAAATGTTCAGGTAGTGGCGCCGAACCTGGATCTAAGCCAAAAGTTTGCTCTACCTGTGAAGGCAATGGTCAAGTTAGAAGTAGGCAAGGATTTTTTACTCTTCAACAAACTTGCCCTGATTGCGGAGGTGAAGGAGAAGCTGTTTCAAATCCATGTAAAGATTGTAGAGGAACTGGGTTAGTTAAAACCAAGAAAAATTTGTCTATTCAGATACCTAAAGGAATTGATGATGGTGTTCAAATGAGATTATCAGGCAAAGGTGACGCAGGTTATAAAGGAGGAGCAAATGGGGATTTATACGTTTACATAAGCGTACAAAAACATAAAATTTTTCAAAGATCTGAGGAAAATTTATACTTTAAAATACCTGTTTCGATGGCAGATGCCGCGCTTGGAACTGAAATAGAGGTGCCAACAATTGATGGCACAAAATCAAACGTTAAAATTCCATCTGGAACACAATCTGGCACTCAATTTAGACTTAAAGGCAAAGGTATGCCAATTTTAAGAAATAATGGCTTTGGTGATTTATATCTTGAGGCTAACGTAATTATCCCTAATTCACTATCAAAAGAACAAAAAAACTTGCTCGAACAATTTAAATCTTTAGAAGATTCGAACAATAACTCAAAATTTAAAAATTTTTTTAAAAGAAAATAAAACCATAAAAAATGAAAAAAATTAAGATTTCTATTGCTGGCGCCCTGGGAAGAATGGGACAAATTTTAATTAAAAAAACAAAAATAAATAAATATGTTACATTACAAAGTTTAACAGATATTAAAGTCGGAAAAAAAATTAATACAATAAAAATTCAGAAAAATAGTGTTAACGCTTTCAAGAACTCTGATGTTATTATAGATTTTTCCAATCCTAAATCCTCAATAGAAGTTTTAAAAATTGCTAATAAATTAAAAAAAAAAGTTATCATCGGAACAACTGGTTTTAATTTAGCGCAAGAAAAAATTATTAAAAATATCTCAAAAAACATTGCAATTTTTAAGTCTGGTAATATGAGTTTAGGGATTAATTTGTTAGAACATATTACAAAAATTTTATCTAAAAAAATTCCACAAGATTATCAAATCAATATTACTGATAATCATCATACAAAAAAAATCGACTACCCGTCTGGAACAGCTTTGATGCTTGCAAATGCTGTGGCCAAAGGAAAAAATAAAAAACTCAATTTACTAAAAGGAAATATTTTCTTAAACAAAAAAGGTAAGATAAAAAAAAATAAAATTAACTTTTTTGTCGCAAGAAAAGGCAAAACAATCGGCGAACACACTATTGAAATTAATAACGGATCAGAAAAAATTGAACTCAAACATGTTGCTTTTTCAAGAGAGTTGTTTGCAGATGGCGCAATTAATGCTGCTGTTTGGATAAACAATAAAAAAAGTGGCCTATTTAACATGCAGGACATGTTAAGTCTTAATTAATGCTTCTTAATGAAACGAAAGCCAAGAAAATTTTACTTTTATTAAAAAAATCAATTAAAAATCCTAAGACCTCGCTTAAATATAGAAATTATTTTACACTGCTAACATCTGTAGTTTTATCAGCTCAATGTACCGATACTAATGTCAACAATGTCACAAAAGATATTTATAAAAAATATTACAAACCAGAACATTTTGTAAAATTAGGGGAAAATAAAATCAAACATTTAATAAAAAAAATAGGCCTCTTTAATACCAAAGCAAAAAATTTATATCTCTTATCCAAACTTTTAGTTACCGAATATAAAAGTAAAGTTCCTAACGATTTTAATGAATTAATTAAATTGCCTGGCGTTGGTAGAAAAACTGCTAACGTAGTATTAAATGAAGCTTTTAATCAACCGACTATTGCAGTTGATACTCACGTTTTTAGAGTAAGTAATAGAGTGGGTTTAAGCAATGGAAAAAATCCTGAACAAGTAGAGAGAGATTTGTTAAAAATTTTACCGATAAAACATCTTAGTAAAGCTCATCATTTAATTCTTTTACACGGAAGATATATTTGCAAAGCACGTAATCCACTTTGTAAGCAGTGCAATATTAATAAAATATGTTTATATAAAAATAAAAAATATGAATAAATCAAAATCAATTTTAGGAATTGGAAATGCTATCGTAGATGTGTTTGCAAATGTTAATGAAAATTTTCTTAAAAAAAATAATCTTATAAAAGGTTCAATGCGCTTAGTAACATTCGACGAATTAAACAGAATTAAAAGTCAGGTTAAAATAACAAAAGTACAAGCTGGTGGTTCGGTTGCGAACTCCATGGCTGGAATATCTTATTTAAATGGCAAATGCTCGTTTATTGGAAAAATTAACAAAGACAATTTCGGTAAGATTTATAAAAAAAGTCTTAAAAAAATAAAAGTTAATTTTTTACACAACGCCAAGAGAGAGAAATTGGCAACAGGAACATCTTTAATACTCATAACTCCTGACTCAGAAAGAACGATGTGTACATATCTTGGCATTTCATCACAATTAAACGCGGACGACATCAAAGCAAAACATATTAAAAATACAGGACTAGTATTTCTCGAAGGCTATTTATGGGATAAGGGGACTGCAAAAAAAATGTTCGAAAAAACCATAACAATTGCAAAAAAAAATAAGGTGAAAATTGCTATGAGTTTATCAGACTTTTTTTGTGTCGAGAGGCATAAAAAAGATTTTGCTAAATTACTAAAAAATGATTTGGATTTATTAATCGGTAATGAAAAAGAAATATTAGAACTTCTAAACACTACAAATTTAGAAAAAGCATTGAATAAGTTGAAAAAAATTAACAAATTAATTGTAATTACAAGAGAAAAAAAAGGTTCACTTATTGTTAACGGTAATTATAAAAAAATTTGTAAAGCGCATAAAGTTAAAAAAATTTTAGATATGACTGGCGCTGGCGATTTATTCGCATCTGGCTTTCTTTATGAATATCTAAACAATAATAATTTAGAAAACTGCTTGAAAAAGGGTTCTTTACTTGCTTCAAAAATTATTCAAAAAATTGGCGCTAGAATTCACTAAAAGTTAAAGCGAATAGAATGAATTTTTTTCTAGAATAAAGTCTTTATCATTAAACTTTGTATCAATCTTTTTACGTAGTCTATAAATATTAGATTCAACAGTATGTGTATCTAAGTCAGTCTTGTGGCCCCAAACACGCTTTAATAAATCACTTTTACTCATTTCAACACCATCTTTCAAAGCAAGTAATAGTTCTACTTCTTTTTCTGTTAATTTTAAAATGACTGCTTTTTTTTCGATAGTTTTTTGATTTGAATTTAATTTATATCCTTTAACAATAATTTCAGAATTTTTAAAAAACTGATATTTAATAACTAAAATAGCCACCAAATCAAAAAGTGCAACGATATCCACTGGCAAAGTGAGCATATAATTAAATTTGTAGAGATTTAATTTTTTATTTTTAAAAAAATTATTATTACTTACAAGCAAAACTGTTGGATTATCTTCTTTTAGAAGATTTTTTACCTCTTCTATTTTCAAATTTTCAGGAAATATTATTTTTACAACATTATTTGTTTTGTGCTCTGAATTATTCTTATATAATTTATAATTACTTAAACTAACATTGTTAAATATTTTTAATTCTTTAAGTAAATTATAAAAAATTTCTGAACCAAAAATAACAAGCTGATTATTCATAAATTAATATATAATATTAACATGATTATTGTTAAAAAATCAGGTTATTTATCTTACAAAAATCTCAAGTTTAAATGTGCTTTAGGAAAAAAAGGCATCAAAAATAAGCTAAGAGAAGGAGATAAAATAACACCCAAAGGAATTTTTAAAACAGGCAATCTATATTATCGGCATGATCAAATAAAAAACCTAAGAACACAGTTAAAAAAAATAAAAATTACCAAAAATTTAGGATGGTGTGATAATCCAAATCATAAATACTATAACAGACCTATACGATTACCTTTCGAAGCAAGTCATGAAAAACTTTATAGAAAAGACAGAATTTATGATCTTGTTTTAGTGATTAATTATAACATTCAACCTACAAAAAAAAATAAAGGCAGTGCAATATTTTTACATATAGCTAAAAAAAATTATGTACCAACAAATGGGTGTGTTGCTATAAAAAAAAATGATTTTCTAAAATTACTGAAAATTCTTAGAAAAAATACTAAAATAAGGTTAAATTAGTATTAATTTATGAAAAAATTGCAGAACCAACTCTAACAAAAGTAGATCCACATTCAACTGCTTCTTTATAGTCACTGGACATCCCCATGCTTAGTTCTTTTAAATTAAAAAATTTATTTAATTTACTAAGTTTAATAAAAAAATCTTTCGGCTCCTTATCAACAGGCGGGATACACATTAATCCTATGATATCTAAATTTAATGTTTTGCAATATTGTAATAAATTTTCGCAATCGTTAAAAGCAACACCAGATTTTTGGGGCTCATCTCCAATATTAACTTGTATAAAATATTTAAGTTTAATTTTTAATTTATTTTCTTCTTTTGAAAAACATTTAGCTAGCTTTTGACTATCTAAAGAATGAACAAAATGAAATAATCCGAATAATTCTTTAACTTTGTTAGATTGAATTTTTCCAATAAAATGTAGTTTAATGTTAGAAAATTTTTTATCTACTAACTTCCACTTATTTTTAGCTTCCTGAACTCTATTTTCACCAAAATGAACATGGCCGTCTTCAAGGATTGGCAAAATATTAGCAAGCTTCTGGTTTTTGCAAACAACAATTAATTTCGTTGTTGAAGACAGGTTATTCATCTCTCTTTTAATTTTACGATAATTTTGCAATATATTCACAGATGCACATTATTTATAACGAATCTTATCTTTTAACTAACGAAATTAATAAAACAATTGAGAAAAATATTTTAAAATTTAAAAAAATTTCAATTATTTATTATAACCCAGAAGAGTTAAATAAAGATAAATACTTAAATAATTGTAAAATATTATCTTATTTTTGTAAAAAAAATCGTTTAGAATTTTACGTGTCTGATAATTTGAACTTGTGCATGAAATTTAAATGCAAAGGAATTTTTTTAACAAATCCTAAGAAAAATAAAAATTACACTTATTTAAAAAAAAATTTTAAAATAATTGGCAGGGCGCACAACCAATTAGAGTATTCAATATTAAATAAAAAAGGTTGTTCAACAATAATGCTATCGCCTTTGTTTTATAATAATAAATATTCTTTAAATCAGATTCTTAATATCGTTAGATTTAATCTCATTACAAATTTATGGAAAACAAAAATATGCGCCTTAGGAGGCATTAATATCAAAAATATTAATAGAATAAAGATGCTAAATAATAAAATTTCTATCTCATTTAAGAGTTTAATTAACGATCTTTAAATAAAAAAACCCACCTGCTATTTTTTAACAAGTGGGTTTTTAAATATTGTCTTAGTAGTTAAACTAGAACAATTAGAAGTTTACTCCTGTCCATACTAGGAAATCTTGTTCCCCGCCATTGCCATGAAGTCCACCAACGTTACTAGTTGTTCTGTATTGTCCTTTAACAGCAACAGGTCCTAAACTGTAACCAGCTGAAAGGATTTTGATTACTTCATCTTTTTTGTCAACAGCATCTCCTGCAGTTCCGCCATTGCCATCACTACGCCCAGCTTTTGCGTAAGTGCCTGCAATACTGAAATCTTTGGTTACTGCATAAGATAAACCGGCTGATGCAGCAGTAACTTGTCCACCTGAAGTGGCAGTCGTTGCTGGCAAACCATCTTTTGCCCACTCAGCTGCAACTGTAAATGCAGTTCCAGGAATAGCGTAAGTAGCATTGACTTTTTCACCGAATATTTTACCAACGTAAGTAGTTACGTTTAGTTTTTGAGAGTTGTTATACCAAGCTGAAGCTTGAAGTCCTGGCACACCTAAATTACCCATGAAACCAAATTCATAAGCAGATCCATAAGTGCTGTTGTAATCAGCAGCTACAGAAGTGTTACCATTATCGTTACCAAAATATGCTTTATTAGAACCCAAAGCATCTCTGTTTGGAACGTATAAAGCTGAAAACGACCCAAATCCTGGAACGTTTTGTATTATACCTACTCCTGCAGACTCATAAGGAGTGTTTATTGTAGTAGGATAAATACCAGCAACTCCACTGCCAGGGTAAGGTCTAACATATGATGAAGGACCTCCCATTAAAGTTGGGTTATTATCTGGGGATTGAATGTGATCGACAGAAACTGTTAAAGTTGTGTTTCCAATCATTACATCAATGAAATTATTTTCAGAGAACATTCCAGATACTTGTCCAGCAGCTGCGCCTCCTGTTGTGCTAACGGCGTTATTTTCTGAGCCATCAACTTCAATAGAGAAACCTGCAGCGTATCCCCAACCATTGTTAAGTTTTCCGCGATTGTTAATATTAATTTGAACTTCTTTTCCAAATCCATGCAAACCAGCTAAACCAGCTGTTGAGGCAGTGTTTCCACCATTAACTTTTTGGTCTCTGAAAGAAAAGTACATATTACCGCTTACAGTTGTTCCATCTTTGCCACCATTATCGTAATAAGTAGTAGCTTGTTGTGCTAATGCAGAACCTGCACTGACAGCAACCAATGAACCAACTAAAGCTGTAGTAAGTTTTAGTTTATTTTTCATGTTTATTTATTTGTTGTTAGTTTTAATTGTTAATTTTAATTTAATTAACGATGTCAAAATATTCTTTTTTTTAGTACTTACAATTTTGCATGCTAATTTTATCTAATTTTATCTCAATATGTGTTATTTATGCAACATTTTCTGCTTGAAAAGCCTTAAAAATCAACATTATTACGGTTATTATGATTATACTTTTATTATGAAAATCATTATAAAATGCCAATGAATTTAAAAACAATCTTACTATTTACATTAATTTTAATCAATGCCTGCTCTATCTTTAGTTCAAAAGAGACTGACCCAATTTTAGATCAAGAAAGTTCAAACTCTGGATCAGGAAAGAAGGCCGGAAGTGCAGGGGTTGATGCGAAAACTAGGACTGAAATTTATCGTAATGAACACCCTCTTATTGACTTTGGTGGAGACAGTAAAAAAAGTAATAACTTTGTATTTGGAACTTCTAATGTTTTATGGAGAGCAACACTTAAAGCGTTAGATTTTATTCCTCTAACAAGCGCTGATTACGCTGGAGGAATTATAATTTTTGACTGGTATTCAGATGTGTCAAATCCTAAAGAACAAATAAAATTGACAGTTAAATTTTTAAGTAATGATCTTAGATCCGACGCTTTGCAAGTTACTGCATTTAAAAAAATCTGTATAAATGATAAATGCACCACAACAAAAGTTGATAGCAATTTCACAGATGAAATTAAAGACTCTATACTAACGGCTGCAAGAAATTTAAAATTGCAGGATGCAAAATCACAAAAAAATTAATTTTTTATAATCTCCACAACAATGGAAAATTATAATCACGTAGCTACAGAAAATAAGTGGCAAAAAAAATTTAAAGAAAAAAAAACATTTCTAACCACCAAAGACAATTCTAAAAAAAAATTTTATTGCCTAGAAATGTTTCCATATCCATCTGGAAATATTCATATGGGCCATGTTCGAAATTATACGCTTGGTGATGTCATTGCTAATTTTAAAAGACTAAACGGATTTAATGTTTTGCACCCAATGGGATGGGATGCTTTCGGTTTGCCCGCAGAAAATGCAGCTATACAAAATAAACTACATCCAAAAGATTGGACTTTAAAAAATATAGACCAAATGAAAAAGCAGTTAAAAAAATTGGGTCTATCTATTGATTGGGATAGAGAAATTTCAACCTGTGATGAAAATTATTATAAACAGCAGCAAGTTTTATTTGGAGTCTTATTTAAAAAGGGCCTTATTTACAAAAAAGAAAGTTATGTAAATTGGGATCCAATAGATAATACTGTACTTGCTAACGAACAAGTTATTGATGGTAAGGGTTGGAGATCAGGAGCAATTGTTGAGAAAAAAAAGCTTAATCAATGGTTTTTAAAAATTACTCAATTCTCAGACCAATTATTGGAATCTCTAAACAATCTTGAAGGTTGGCCTGAAAAAGTAAAGTTAATGCAAAAGAATTGGATTGGAAAATCAGAAGGTTGTGAAATTATTTTTATTTCTGATTTTAATAACGTTAGTATTAAAATATTTACAACACGACCAGACACAATATTTGGAGCTAGTTTTATTGCTATAGCACCAGATCATCCTTTTACAGAAAATTTAAAAGATGACCAAAAATTTCAAACTTTTAAAAAAGAAGCACTAAAGAATATAAGTAACGAGTCCTCATTCCAACAAAATGAGAAATTAGGCTTTAAAACTAAGTTTTCTGTATTTCACCCCTTCACTAAAAAAAAATTGCCCATCTTTGTAGCAAATTTTGTGCTTATGGACTACGGCTCTGGTGCTATTTTTGGATGTCCTGCTCATGATCAAAGAGATTTAGATTTTGCAAAAAAATATAATTTAGAAATTATTCCTGTTGTTACTTCTGAAAAATCAAAAGAAATAAATATTATAGATAAAGCTTTTACTGAAGATGGATATGCAATTAATTCTGAATTTTTAAACAATTTAAGTACAATTGAGGCAAAAAATAAAATTATAGAGGAATTTGAAAAAAATAAAATTGGTACACGTAAAATATCTTACAGATTAAAAGATTGGGGAATATCAAGACAAAGATATTGGGGATGTCCAATTCCAATAATTTACAGGGAAGATGGAAAAACAATTTTGCTAGAAAAAAATCTTCCAATTAAACTTCCTTTAGATGTTGATTTTAATAAGGCTGGAAATCCTTTAGAAAATCACCCATCTTGGAAACATACTACTTGTCCTGAAACTGGAATGAAAGCAATTCGAGAAACGGATACTTTGGATACTTTTTTTGACTCATCTTGGTATTTCTTAAGATTCTGTTCTCCTCACGAACAAAATTTACCTTTTGCGCAAGATGAAATAAACTATTGGATGCCGGTTGATCAATATATTGGGGGAGTGGAGCACGCTATACTTCACTTATTATATTCAAGATTTTTTACCCTTGCATTGCAAGATGATTATAAAATTAAAAGTGCTGAGCCATTTAAAAATCTTTTTACGCAAGGAATGGTTTGTCATCCAACCTATAAAACAAATGATGGAAAATGGATATTTCCAAATCAAGTTCTTGGGGAGGGTAAAAATTTATTTTTAGCAAATGGAGAAAAGGTGATTCAAGGTGATTCCCAAGCAATGTCTAAATCAAAAAAGAACGTTGTTGATCCTGAGGAGATTATAAAAATCTATGGTTCAGATGCAATGCGTTGGTTCATTTTATCAGATAGTCCTCCGGATAGAGATATTCAATGGAGCGAAAATGGAATTCAGGGTTCTTTTAAATATATTCAAAAAATATGGCGTACTTCAGAACTTGTAAAATCCTATAAACAAGAAAAAAACGACACTAACAATAATTACGATGACGAAATTAATATTTTAATTGAACAAATATCCACATGTATTCAAAAGTTTCATATCAATGTTGCAATTGCAAAACTTTACACATTTCTTAATAAAATTAATGAACAGATAGAGTTAAAAATAGTAAAATCTGAAAAAATTTTAGAGAGTTATAAAAATTATTTAATTATAATTTCTGTTTTTATTCCATTTATTGCTAACGAATGTTGGGAAAAATTAACGGGCAAGGATAATTTATCTGCTCAAAATTGGCCAAAAATAAGCACTTTGATAAAAAAACAGGAAACTTGTAATGTTGTCATACAAATAAATGGGAAAAAACGTGCAATTGTTAATGTAATGAACGATGAAGAAGAAAGTCAAATTTTTAGCAAATCATTAGCAATTAATAATATTAAAGTTATATTGGACGGAAAAACAATTAAGAATAAAATCTTTGTCAAAAATAAAATTTTAAACATTGTCACAAATGAAAATTAAAAAAGTATTTGGGTTATTTTTAATACTTTTTTTAACACATTGCGGATTTTCTCCAATTTTTTTAGGAGATCAAAAACCAATTTATTTTTCAAAAATTGAAATTACTGGACAACAAGATCTAGCATTTCCCTTAGAACAAAAATTAGGTCTTATTAAAGATGAAAAAAACTTAAAAGGAAATCAGTTTAATGCTCAGGTTTTTAGCACAGAAGAAACTTCTCAGATTGATGCAAGAGGGGTTCCAACTGAAACAACAGTAAAACTTACTGTATCTTTTGAAATAAAAGATAAAACAGGGTTAGTTGTCTATTCTGGATCAGCAGAAAAATCTATTAGAGTTGCCATAACAGACAACGTCTCTAACAATATAATCATAAAAAACAATAGTAAAGTTAGCCTTCTTGACCCTATTGCTCAAAGTATAAAATTCAAAATAAGAACTGCATTAAAATAAAATTAATGCTTTTAAGATCTCAAGATATTTATCTTAAAAAAAATGATTTCTTTAAAGGAAAGATAATTCTTTTATATGGAGAAAATGAGGATTTAAGTAAGTATTATAGTTTAATTCTTTCAGAAAAGTTTAAAGAGAAAAATAAAATAATTAAAACTTTTTTTGAAGAAGATATATTAAAAAACCCAGATCACATTATCGCAGAATATAATAATGGAAGCTTGTTTGGGGACAAAATTATTTCTATTATTAAAAATTGTTCAGATAAAATTTTAGATGTCCTTAGCCAAATAAGTATATCTATTAATGAAGAAGTAATAATATTAAATTCTGGCTTATTGCAAAAAACTTCTAAACTTAGGAAATTTGCAGAGAGTAGTCCAAATACAATATGCATTCCTTGCTACCAAGAAAATCTCATAGATATAAAAAGATTTTTACTTAATGAGTTACAACAAAAAAAAGTTGGCCTATCTAGCGAACAAATTGACCATATTATTCATTATTCTTCATTAAGACGTTCAAAGATTACTGAAATAATCGATAAATTAAGTCTTATCAACAAGGATCAAAAGATCGATAAAAAAATTCTTGAGGAAATTTGTAGCGAACAAGATCTTCAGAAAAATGAAGAGATTATTGATATTTTGCTCTCAAAAAACAAAAAAAACATCAATGAATTCATTTCCAATATGTCTAATTACGATAAAAATTATATCGAAATAATAATTTTTTTAAGAAACCTAATTATAAAAATATTAAACATTTATAGCCATGATTACAAAATGTCTTTGGATGAAAAAATTGAAAAATACAAGCCTGCTATTTTTTGGAAAGAAAAAGATCGGATAAAAAGTATTTTAAAAATTTGGAATATAAAAGATCTACAAAAATTATTTAATAATTTAAATTGTCTAGAAAAAGAAATTAAGCTTTCAAATATCAACCAAGATATTCAATTTTACTATTTTTTAACAGAAAATTTATCTAAAAGAAGTTTTTAAGTGTTTTTATAATTTTGGTTAATTGATCAAGATTTTTATAAACAAATTTTATATCACCTGTATTATTTTTTTTATTATTAATATTTACTTTAATACCCATTAATAATTCAAGATCAGACTCTAATGATCTAATATTGCTATCCTTATTAATTGTTTGACTATTTTTTTGTTTACCAAACACTTGCTCTTTTTTAACAAGAAACTCGGCTTGTCTTACGGATAAATTTTTATTAACAATAATTTTAGCTAATTTTATATTATCTGGAATATTAATTAGACATCTTGCATGACCAGCTGTTAATAAGCCATTAAAAATCATATCTTTAATCTCTTGAGGCAAACCTACTAACCTTAAAGTATTTGTTATATGACTGCGACTTTTGCCTAAAATCTGAGCTAATGTTTCTTGAGAATAATTAAATTTATTTATAAGATTTTCATAACCTAGAGCTTCTTCAATTGCATTTAAATCTGATCTTTGAATATTTTCAAGTAGTGCAAATTCTAAAGATTTTTTATCATCTATATCTAAAATAACTACAGGTACTTCGTGAATTTTTGCAATTTGTGCAGCACGCCATCTTCTTTCTCCTGCTACAATTTCAAACTTATCATTTTTTTTTCTAACTAGAATTGGTTGAATAATTCCCTGTTGCTTGATTGAATCTGATAATTCATTTAAAAGTTTAATATCAAAACTTTTTCTAGGTTGATCAGGATTTGGATAAAGTAAATGAATAGGTACTTTTTCTGAAACGTTAGAATTTTGAATTTGCGCCTGCACATTCTCACCCATTAATGCGGACAAACCTTTGCCTAATCCTTTAAATTTATTTGTAATCATTTATGCTACCTTCTTTTCTTTACTTGTTTCTCTTGTAATAAACTCTTCTACAAACTCATTATAAGCTAATGCTCCAGCGCAGTATTTGTCATATAAAATTACCGGCAACCCAAAGGACGGGGCCTCAGAAATCCTTACATTTCGCGGTATATTTGAGTTGTAAACCTTCTGTCCGAAAAAATTTCTAGCTTCTTTTTCAACTTCTCCACATAACTTATTTCTTTTATCAAACATAGTTAACAATATTCCGTGTATGTCTAAATCTTTATTTAAATTTATTTTGATTCTTTCAATAGTTTTCACAAGCTGACTTAATCCTTCTAAAGCAAAAAATTCTGCCTGTAAGGGAACTACCAATGTATTTGAGGCAACAAGAGACATAATGGTTAACAAACTTAATGATGGCGGGCAATCAATAATGATGTAAGAAAAATTTTCTTTTTCTATTTCTTGAAAAGAATCTCCAATCAAATTTTTTAATAAAAAAGCTTTTTGTGAATCGTTTGCAAGTTCTGTTTCGAGACCAGAAAGTTCCGGGTTAGCTGTAATTATTTTTAAGTTATTTATTTTTGTTTTTTTTATTGACTCAGAAAAAGAATTTTTTCCAATTAGTAAATCATAAATAGATTTATCCCTTTGACTTGGGTCAATGCCTACTCCTGTTGAAGCATTACCTTGGGGATCAAGATCTATCAAAAGAACATTTAACCAATTTTTAATTGCAAGACCTGCTGCAAGATTAATAGCTGTTGTTGTTTTTCCAACGCCACCCTTTTGATTGATAACGGAAATTATCCTAGGCATTTACAACCTTAGATTGTATAATTTTAAGTTCTTTTATTTTTAAAATTTTTCCTTCGTTTGATGTTATACTTTTGAATTTTTCACATTTAAATTCGTACTTAAGTAGAGCTTCGTCAATTTCTTTTTGATAACTTTTTCCTTTTAGCAATATAAACTGACTCACATTTTTTATGTTTTTTTTCATTTCATCAAAAGTATTAATCAAAGATTTAAATGCTCTTGAAGTTACAGATGAATTTTTTGGCACTTTAATATCACTAACTAAATTATTGAGTATAATTATTTTTATATTAAGCTTATTAGCTAATTCAAATAGAAAATCACACTTTTTTTTGCTCTTATCAACAAGGTAAACATTTATTTTTTGATTATGATCATCAGAAATAAGCTTAATAATCATTCCTGGAAATCCTGCTCCTGATCCAAAATCAAATAAATGATCAGTATTTTTAAAATGCCCATATAACTGAGCAGAATCAGTAAAATGCCTTATAAATAAGTCTTTTTCGGTTGATTTACCTATTAAATTGAATTTTTTATTAGATTCTAATATAAAATCTTTGTAAATTGCTATTTTTTCAATAGTTTCACGTGAAACATTGAACTTATTTTTAAATTCTTCTAATGTAGCTTCCATTAAGAGGCTTTTTTATAGCCATTCTTGCAATAAATCATCAAAATATTAATTGATGCTGGGGTGACTCCGTCGATTCTTAAGGCTTGTCCGAATGTTTCTGGGTTTATTTCTGTAAGTTTTCTTTTAATCTCATTTGATAACCCTGATATATTTTTATAATTTATATTTTTAGGAATTTTTAAATTTTCGTCTTTTTTGAAAATATCAACATCTTCTTTTTGCTTTAAAATATAGCCACTATAATGAGATTCAATCTTAACCACATCCTCAATTTCTTTTGTAATTTTTGGAATATCTTTAAAAATTGATCTAAGTTTACTAAAATCAACATCTTTAAACTTTAAAATTTCAAGCAACGAACGTTTTTTTCCATCTTGTGATATTTTAATTCCCTTTTTCCTTAAAAAACTTGGCGAAACTTTAGTTTTTTGTAAAAATAATTTTATGTTACTTAAACTATTGATTTTATTGATAAATTTAGACTTTCTTTCTTTTGATATGAAGTTATTTTTAATTGCAACTGGTGTCAATCTTGTATCAGCATTATCAGCTCGCAATGTTAAACGATACTCTGCTCTCGATGTAAACATTCTGTAAGGTTCACTAACACCTTTTGTAATTAAATCATCCACCATCACTCCAATGTAAGATTCTGTTCTATCAAATTTAATAGGGTCTAAATTTTTAACTGTTAGAGCTGCATTTATGCCTGCGACTAAACCTTGGGCAGCTGCCTCTTCATAACCAGTCGTGCCATTGATCTGACCAGCAAGATACAAATTTTTAATTTTTTTTGTCTTTAATGTAAAATCTAATTCCGTTGGAAATACATAATCATATTCTATTGCATAACCAGGTCTGATCATAGAAACGTTCTCTAAACCATTGATATTAAACAATATTTCAAGCTGTATTTCTTCTGGCAGCGAAGTAGAAATCCCATTTGGATATACAATGTTAGTTGATAAACTCTCAGGTTCAAGGAATATTTGATGTCTTTCTTTGTCTTTAAATTTAACAACTTTATCTTCAATAGAGGGACAATATCTTGGCCCAACGCTTTTTATTGACCCAGAATATATAGCACTTCGATTTAAATTTTTTTCTATAATTTTATGAACCTTATAATTTGTATATGTGATGCCACATTCAATTTGTTTAGCATTAACTTTTTTTGTGAGATAAGAAAAAAAATATGGATCTGGATCTGCTCCTTGCATTTCGATATTTTTATAATTTATAGTACGACCATCTAATCTTGGTGGGGTACCTGTTTTTAATCTACCAAGTTTAAAATTTAATTTTTTTAGTTGTTCACTCAAACCAAAAGTAGGAGCCTCTCCAACTCGTCCTCCTGAAATTTTCTGATCTCCAATATGCATCAAACCATTTAGAAAAGTTCCAGTTGTTAAAATAAATTTTTTTGCAGAAAAAGATTTTCCTGATTTAGTTTCAACAGAAATTATTAGATCTTTATTAAATTCAAATTTAACGACCGGATCGAAAAAAAGACTTAAATTACAGTAGTTTATTAATGTTTTTTGCATATATTTCTTATACAGTTCACGATCAGACTGTGTACGCGGTCCTCTTACGGCATGTCCTCTACTACTATTTAAAAGTCGAAATTGTATTCCTGACAAATCAGCAACTGTTCCCATAATGCCATCTAAAGCATCAATCTCGCGAACTAAATGACCTTTTCCTAATCCGCCAATGGCTGGATTGCATGACATTTCACCTATTGTCTCTAATGAATTGGTTAGAAGAGCAGTGTCTACTCCTGCCCTAGCAGAAGCTGCTGCTGCTTCACAACCAGCATGACCCCCTCCAATAACTATCACTTCAAACTTATTTTTCATTTTACGGCTATATATATAGCTTTACAAATAAAAAGATAAGTGAATAAAGTTTATTTACCTATGCAAAAATCTCTGAAAATATTATCTAGAACTTCTTCAACATTAACACTTCCGACTATTTCGCCTAAACTTCTGGCGGCAAGCCTTAGATCTTCAGCCGCAATATCAATTTCGCTGATCTTTGATTTTTTCAAACAGTTTGAAATTAATAAGCTAGCATTTATAAGACTTTTTTGATGTCTTAAACGAGAAGTTACACTGTCTTTTTCAATTTTAAAATTGCTAATAATTTTTCTACTTATTAACTTCAAAAGTTTTTCAATACCTAAATTTTTTTTTACTGAAATTTTAATTTCATTAAGTTTTAATAAATTTTTAAATTTCTGTTTAGAAGATAAATCAATTTTATTTAAAAGTATAATTGATCTTTGATCAAATAAATTTAAAAAATTGTTCGGAATAGGCTTAGAGTAATCAAAAATAAAAATTTTTAAATCTGAATTTTTTAAAAGTTTATTTGTAAGTTCAATGCCTTTTTTTTCAATTATATTTTCTGCTTTTCTTATTCCAGCAGTATCTAAAAATTTAACAAGATATCCATTTAACATAATGCTTGCTTCGATAACATCGCGCGTAGTCCCGGGTATTTTAGAAACAATAGAAGCTTCTCTTTGAATTAATCTATTCATTAAAGATGATTTTCCAGAATTAGGAGGCCCAACTATTGCAATTGTAAAACCATCCCTAATTTTCTCAGTATTTTCACCCTTTTTTATAATTTCATCTATTTTATGTTTTAATTTCAATAACTTAGACCTGTTTTGAATGAAGATATTATCCTGAACATCATCTTCAGAAAAATCTATAACAGCCTCATAGTTTGACAAAATTTTGATAATTTCCGATCTCAAATTTTCATAAAGTCTTGTTGTGTCATCGCTCATCATCTTTAGAGCATGAACTCTTTGAATTTCCGTCTCGGAATTTATCAGATCTATTAATGCCTCTGCCTGAAGAAGATTTATTTTTTTATTAAGTAAGGCAATTTGACTAAACTCTCCTGGTTTAGCTAATCTACAATTTTTAAATTTGGATAAATTTTTTAAAAAACAATTAATAACAGCATTACTGCCGTGCAAATGAAACTCTATAACATCATCACCAGTGTAGCTATTAGGTCCTGGAAAAAATATATAAATACCTTTGTCGATAAGACAATTAGAAAGATCATAAAAATTTGTAAAGTTGGCTATCCTTGGTCGTAGTTTATTTTTTTTAGTTATTTTTTTTGCTATATTTAGCGAACCTGTTCCTGATAATCTAACAACTGCTAAACCGGAAATTCCTGGAGATGTTGCTAAAGCAAAAATTGGCATATTAGAACTAGTTTTAAAAAGACAAACCTTTATCTGCAATATCAATTAAATGTTGTTTTATCATTAAGTTTTTATTTAAAATATTTACACTGATTTTTCTCAGCTGCGCGTAGCGTTCATTGTTAATATCGAAAGACTTTCTAATGCCATCAATTAAAATTGAAAATATAAAATTCTTTGACTTTATTTCTTTTTGATATTCTTTAATAAAAGATTCTCCACCTATTTCAAGTCCAATATTTTGCTGTCGCTTAATAACAAAAAATAAAGATAAAATATTCCTGAGCGTCATATTCCAGCCTTGACCGGCTATAGGATGAAATTGATTTAAAGCATCTCCTAATAATATTGTTCTATTAAGTTTTTTTGTGACATTTAAGTAAAAATTTAAATCAAATTGTTTAATTGCGGTATTTAAAGAAATTTTACCAAAAATTTTCGAGAATTTTAAATTTAAAAAATTTTCCACTACTTTTTTATTTTTAATATTTTTACTCCATTTTGAATCATTTTTTATTGACCAAATAACAAAAGTTTTTTTTTTAGACAAAGGCAAAAAAGCTAGAGGACCATCTTTTAAAAAAAATTGTCTTGCGGTATTATTATTTATCTTTTTGTGATTTATTATAAAAGTATTGCTAATTTCTTTATAATTTCTAACCAATAAAGGGCTTATTTCTTTTTTAGTAAATTTAATTGAATTTTTTAAAGTTAAAATTGCTAAAGAATAGTTTTGATAAGTTTTATCTTCATAAATAATTTTCACATTTGAATTATTTTCACTAATTGAATTAAGGCGTTTTTTAGTGATAAAAATATTTTTATTTTGTTTAATTAATTTATATATTTCTTTATAAAGTAAATTGCTACTTACAATATAGGCTAAATTATTTTTATTTTTTTTTGAAAAAATTAAATCACTTTTAAAATCAATTTTATTAAAAGAGTCGTATAAAAAAATATCTTTGATTTTGTATGATTTGTTTTTGATATTTTTTATTCCAAATTTTTCTAAATGTTTTATAGAATTATCACTTAATGAAAGTTGCATTACAGGTTTTTGACTTTTGGCATGGCTGACATCTAGTAAATCTATTTTGAAGCCTAATTTTGCCAAAAAACAAGCTGTTGCCGAACCAGTAAGTCCATTGCCAATTATTGCAATTCGTTGAGAATTATTCATATATTTCCTTTAAATTCTATCAACTAGATATTAATGATACAAAGGTTTTAAATCTGATTCGTCCTCGGTATATGGAAAAAATACTAAAAATTATAAAATTAAAATTAATAGAACTTTTAGGAATAATTCTGATTGCAGCTTCTTTAATTTATTTGTTTTCTATTATTACCTACTCTGCAGATAAAATAAATTATATTTTTCCTGAAGAAAAAAATATTCACAATCATTTAATAAAAATTTTTAACTACTTTTCCGATTTTTTTTTACAATCTTTTGGAATTTTTTGTTTAATTATTTTTATAAATACAAATATTTGGAGTTTTCAAATTATTTTTAATAAAAATGTTAAATCTTTTTCAAGAAAATTATCTTTATTATTTTTATCAATTTTATTGGGATCAACATTTTTTTCAATAATAAATGAAAAAAGTTTTTGGCTACCAGACAATGGGCTAGGAGGGTTTGTTGGAAATTATATAAGCGAATCTCTATCACTCAATAATAGTATTTATAAAAATTTTATATCTATTTTTTTTTTAATTGGCTCTTTTTTTGCATTTTATTTTAGTGCCGGACTAAATTTATCTGAGTGGAAATTAGTTTTTATAAAAGCTTATTATTATATAAGTTTCTTCCCTAAGCTCATTATCAAAGCTTATTTTAATAATAAAAAACAAGAAACAACTCTCTTTACAAAAGAACACCCTGTTCAAATGCAGGAAAAAGAAGAAATAGTTAAAGAAGAAATTATTCAACCTCAATTACCTTTGGAATCCGTTAAAACTGAAAGTTTTAAAGAATTTAAACTTCCTAATTTAAAATTACTAGACGATCCTATAAAAATTGAAAATAAAAATAATAATGAACATTATGAAAAGCAATCTCGATTTCTTGAGAACGTATTGTTGGATTTTAGTATTAGCGGAGAAATTAAAAAAGTTAGTGCAGGACCAGTTGTAACACTTTATGAGTTTGAGCCTACCGCTGGAATTAAAACTTCTAAAATAATTAATCTTTCAGAAGATATTGCGAGAAGTACAAGCTCTATATCAACTAGAGTTGCAACAGTTCCTGGTAAAAATACTATAGGAATAGAAATACCTAATCAAATAAGAGAAAATGTAGCATTAAAAGAAATTATTTCTTCAAAAGAATTTAATAATAAGGATATTAAAATTCCAATCACGCTTGGAAAAAGCATTTCTGGGTTTCCAATTGTTGGTGATTTAGTTTCAATGCCACATCTTCTAATTGCTGGTACTACTGGCTCAGGAAAATCAGTTTGTATAAATACCTTAATTCTTTCAATACTTTACAAACATACTCCTGAAGAATGTAAATTAATTATGATTGATCCTAAAATGCTAGAATTGTCCATTTATCAGGGAATTCCTCACCTTTTAACTCCAGTAATTACTGAACCAAGAAAAGCAACAACTGCTCTTAAGTGGACAGTTAAAGAAATGGAAAAAAGATATCGAGAAATGACAGAAATTGGGGTGAGAAATATTCTTGGATTTAATGAAAAAGCTTCTTCTGAAAATAAGAAGAAGATGCCTTATATAGTAGTTATAGTTGATGAGATGGCTGATCTTATGATGGTAGCTGGAAAAGAAATAGAAAATTATATTCAACGATTAGCTCAAATGGCCAGAGCTGCTGGAATACATATTGTTATGGCAACACAAAGACCAAGTGTTGACGTTATCACCGGAACTATCAAAGCAAATTTTCCAACTCGTATTTCTTTTCAAGTTACATCAAAAATTGACAGCAGAACAATTCTTGGTGAACAAGGAGCAGAATTACTTTTAGGAAATGGTGATATGCTTTTTATGTCATCGGCAAGCAGAATGATTAGAATTCATGGACCATATGTTTCAGAAAAAGAAATTGAAAGAGTTACAACCTTTTTAAGATTACAAGGAACACCAACATATATCGATGAAGTTACTAAAATAGAAGAACAGGAAAGCGATGAAGCAATTCTAAACTCTGAAGGAAAAGATGAACTTTACAATAAAGCTATCGAAATAATAAAGGGCGAAGGTAAAGCGTCTACAAGTTTCTTACAAAGAAAATTAGGCATTGGATATAATAGAGCTGCAAGAATTATAGATCAAATGGAAGAAGAAAAAATTATAAGTCCAGCTAATCATGTGGGAAAAAGAGAAATATATTAAATAATGATAAAGAATTTTTTAATTCTATTATTATTTTTCTATTCAAATCGAGTTTTAGCTGATGATCAAATTGAAATCATTAAAAATGTAGAAAAAGTAAATTCATTATATTTCAATTTTAAACAAATTAATAATAATATTATAGAGACAGGCTATTGTGATATTATGTATCCTAATAAAATTCATTGCGTTTATGATGGCGATGATGCAAAACAAATTTTTGTTGAGAATGATAATCTAATTATCTTAGAAAAAGATGGAAAAAAAAATTCTTACCGAATTGATAACAGCTTGTTTCAAATAATCTTGAATAAAGAAGATCTTACAAATACAATTAAAAAGTCACAGATTTTAGATGAAAACAAAAAAAATTTTATTGCGAAATCATCAGACAATCAAAATGGTACTTTAGAATTGTATTTTGACAAAAAAAATTATTTAATTTCTGGTTGGAAATTTCAAAATTATGACAAATCAGAAATTAAATTTATTTTAGATAAAGTCAAAATAAATGTTGATAATAAAGACAAATTTGCTTTACCTAATTAAAAATTTTCTGGGTTATAATAAATTTCTTCTGTTTTATATATTTTCATGCCACGAGCAATATAATTTTTAAGAGCATTTGGATGATCTAGAGTGCAAGTGTGAATTAAAACTTGGTTTACTTGTTTTTGAAATGAGCGAATAATTGCATCTGTCAGCAAAAATCCTCCTATGCCTTTATTGTAATATTCTTTAAATATTCCTAAATAAGCTATTTCTGAAGAATTAATATCTTTATTAAAAAATAATTCATAAAATCCGACAATAGCCTCTTTATTTTTTAAAACATAAAAATCGATACTATTTAAATAATCAAACCAATAATTATCCGTCCACTTGAGTCTGTCCTTCCAAAAAAAATCTTTTCCTATTTCTTTATATAAAAATTTATAAAAATTAATTTCTTTATTTTTTTCTAAAGTAATTTTTAATTCAGATGAAATATAATTAGACTTTATTAAATCTTTTAAAGAATTAATTTTTAGGTAGAATCTTTGGATTTTTCTATTCATTATTTTTTAAATATAAATATCATCTGGAGTCTGTCCTAATTTATGGCGTTCATAAATTTTTTTATAAGATTTTTCTAAATTTTTTGTAAACAGCGGAGTATTAAATAAAGGTTTATTTAAAAGATTTTTTTCTAACTTAATTTTCAAATCTCTTAATTTATCAAAATTAACACCTAGATTTATAGCTAAATTCTTATAGTCTTCTAACGTAGTAGTGACTAACTCTGGAAGATCTATTGCATACAATAAACTAGCTGCAACTCTACTATGATAACATTTACCCATTAAAGTAATAATTGGAACTCCAGCCCATAAAGATTCACAACCAGTGCTATGTGCGTTGTAAGGAAATGTATCTAGAGTTAAATCTGCCAATTTATGTCTAGCTAAATGAATTTCATGATTTTCAACTGATTTTGCAAAAATTATCCTATCTAGTGATAATTTTTTATTTTCACATTTTTTCAGAATATTTGTTTTAGCAAAATCATTGGTTTGACCCAACCACAAAACACTATTTTTTACATTTTCTAAAATTTCTAACCAAACGTCAAAAACATTTTCGTTAATTTTATAAATATTATTGAAAGAACAAAATATAAATACATTTTCAGGTAATTGAAAATCGGATTTTTTTATTAATTTTTTTGAGATTAATTTTTTACGATCATTCACCATAAAACTATTTGGCAAATAAATAATTTTTTCTACATATTTATCTTTAAGATCTAAAGGAATTAAATTTTTGTCTGCTATTAAATAATCCATAAAATTTGCGCCCATTGTCCCTGCATAACCTAAATAGTTTATTTGGATGGGAGCAATTTTACGTTGAAATATCAATGTTTTTGAGCAATCCGTATAACCATTTAGATCAACAGCAACATCAATATTTAAATCTCTTACTAATGCTATTATTTCTAAATATGTTTTGTTTTCAGCGTTAATAAAATGATCACAAGAATTTATTATTCTCTCTTTTAGTAAAGAATTTGGTTTATTTTCTAAAGAAAATAAAAATATTTCAAAACTATTTCTATCATGCAATTCAAACAACTCTACAATTTGTCTAGAAACAGGATGATCGCCAAAATCGCTTGAAAAATAGGCAATTTTTATTTTTGCATTTATTGGTTTTTTGTCAAAAAAGTAAGTATCTTTTTCAGAATTTTTTAAAAATTTTTTTTGTAAAAAGTTTTTTGTTATTTTTAATTGTAAATCAATGTCATCGTTAACTAAAAGAAAATTCCAAGGATGAATAGTTAATTTATTTTCTTTTATATCAATTAAAGATTGATTTATAATTGTAATTTTTTTTTCAAAATCAACGATTGTTGCTACAAGTTGGAGAATATTTCCTAGTAAAAGTTCAAAATCAGGATTAAGTGAATATGCTTTCTCTAGGTCTTGAAGAGCTAATAAAAAATCTTTTTTTTTTTTAAAGAACAATCCTCTTTCAAAATAGTACTCTGATTCGTTAGAACTGTGTGCAATAGCAAAATTAAAATCTATAAGCGCAGAGTCATGTTTATTTAATTTACTATTTATTTTCGCTCTATTTAAATAGGCTGGGGCAAAATCATTTTTCAGAAAAATTGCTTTATTTAAATAATATAAAGACTCTTCGTGCTTATTAAGTTGCAAAAGACAAAAGCCAATATTGTTGTAAGACATAAAATCATCATCTTTAATCTTAATTGCAATCTTAAAATTTTTTATAGCTTCTTCAAATTTGAGCAGTGAAGCAAGTGCTCCTCCTAAGTTAACGAAAGATTCAAAATTATTTCCGTCAAGATCCGCTGCTATTTGAAAATTTTTTACAGCTTCATTAAAATTCTCTAATTGTTTTAATAATAAGCCTAGAAGAGTAAAAGCTTTTGACGTGTTTGAATTTATATTAATTGCTTTTTTAATTAAATCTATTCCTAAATTATAATTTTTTTGATCATAAGCAATCCAACTAAGAAAATAATAGGCATCAAAATTTTCTTTGTCGACCGAAAGTAACTTTTTATACTTTATTTTGGCCTCTTCTAAATGACCATCTTTTTGAAGATTTATTGCTTCTATGAGTATATCTTTAGACAAATGCTTTTTTTAATTACTTATTGATCATTTTACCGATTTTTTCTCCTCCAAAAATATGAAAATGTAAATGTGGCACTTCTTGGCCAGCATCAATTCCATTATTTCCCAAATATCGATAACCTGTTTTATCAACACCTAACATGGCAGAGACAATACCAATTCCTCTTATTAACCCCTCTATTTCAATGGACTTTGCATTTTTAGAAAAATCATCCATGTTAACATACTCACCTTTTGGAATAACTAAAACATGAATTTTTGTTTGAGGGTTTATATCTTCAAAAGCCAAAACAAATTTATCTTCATAAACTTTTTTACAAGAAATTTCTCCCCTCAAAATTTTAGCAAAAATATTATTTTTGTCGTACATTTAATTTTCTACTCTTCTTCTCTTCTAATCCAGAAAATTTTTGTCTTCTTTTAAGCTCAAACATTATTGATTTTACTGGGATACCTTTTAATTCCAATAAAACAAAAAGATGATAAAATAAATCTGCTGCTTCATGTATAATATGCTTTTGATTAGTATGCTTAGCTGAAAATGCAAATTCCTTCGCCTCTTCCATAAATTTATTAATACAATGCATCTTCCCTTTTTTTATTAGAGAAGCAGTATAGGAAATATTTTTATTTTTATTTTTTTGGTTTTTAATAATTTTTATTAATTCTTCTAAATTTTTTAACATAATTTAAATTCTTATAGGTATTCCTTTTTTGAATAAATAATTTTTTGCATCTTTAATAGTATAATCTCCATAATGAAATATAGATGCCGCAAGTACAGCGCTAGCTAAGCCTTCGCTAAATCCTTTATATAAATGTTCAAGATTACCAACGCCACCAGAAGCAATTACTGGGATTGAAACGTTATTTACTACTTTTCTTGTAAGTTCAATATCGTATCCCGTTTTTGTTCCATCTCTATCCATTGAGGTTAACAAAATTTCACCTGCTCCGTTTTTTTCAACAATTTTTAAATAATCAAAAACGTCAATACCGGAATCATTTTTTCCACCATGAGTATAAACTCTCCATTTATCATTTCCAATTTTCTTTGCGTCTATTGCAATAACAATACATTGCGAACCAAACTTTAAAGAGCTTTCTTTAATAAAATTAATATTTTCTACTGCTGCAGTATTAATTGAAACTTTGTCTGCTCCGGCTAACAAAAGTTGCTGAATATCATCAATTGACTTAACTCCACCACCAACGGTTAGTGGAATAAAACAATTTTCAGCAGTTTGTTTTACTTTTTCTAACAAAATTTTCTTATTTTCACCTGAAGCTGTGATATTTAAAAAACACAATTCATCCGCACCACCTTTGTCATATATTTTTGCTTGCTCGACTGGATCACCCGCATCTTTTAAATCTATAAAATTTATTCCTTTAACTACACGACCTTCTTTAACATCAAGACAAGGAATAATTCTTTTTTTAAGCATTTTTTAATAATCTAATTTTTTTAGTTGTTTAAGATTAATAGAATTATCATAAATTGATTTTCCAATAATTACACCCTCCGCAACTTTTGACTTAGAAATTTTTTTTACATCATTAATTCCGCTAACACCTCCTGAAATAACAATAGGAATATCTGTCATTTTTGATACTTTAATAATTTCTTTCATACTAATGCCACTTTTGGTTCCGTCTTTATCAATGTCTGTATAAATAATTCTCGAGACATAAAAACCTTTGATCTGTTTTATAAATTGACTCAAACTAACTTTTGTCTGTTTTATCCACCCATTAATAGCTATAAAATTATTTCTTACATCTATAGCAACCGCAATTCTGTCTGGATACAAAGAACAAGCCCGCTTTAATTCTGCTTGTTTTTTTATTGCCATTGTTCCGACTACAACTTTATCAACTCCATTCTTAATCCAAAAAGAAATGTCTTTTAAATTTCTTATGCCGCCTCCCAATTGAATTTTAAGTTTTGTTTTTTTAATAATCTCAAGAATAATTTTTTTATTATTTTTTTTTCCTAAAGCAGCATCTAAATCAACAATATGTAAATTTTTAAATCCAGCCTTTTTAAATTTTAAAGCTTGTAAAACCGGTGAACTGCTAAAAATTGTTGTTTTTGAAAAATTACCTTTATATAATCTTACACAATTTCCCTCTTTAATATCTATGGCAGGAAATATTATCATTATAAATTGAATTTTAAAAAATTTGAAAAAATTTTGATACCATTTTGTTGGCTCTTTTCAGGATGAAATTGAGTTCCAAAAATATTATCTTTTAAAACTGCAGCAACTATTAATTTTTCATATTCGGTTGTAGCAACAACATTTTTTTGGTCTTTAACATCAAAATTATAACTGTGAACAAAATAATAATGGCTTAAATTTTTAATACCTTTGAATAATAAGTTGTCTTCTGCAAATTTTACTTCATTCCATCCCATGTGGGGTAATTTTAAATTTTTATCTTTTAAAACAATTTTTTTAACTATTCCTGAAATCCAACCAAAACCTTTGGTTTTTTCTTGCTCTAAGCCTTCATTAGAAAATAGTTGCATTCCAACACATATGCCAAATATCGGTTTTTTTTTCTTGATCACAAACTCATTCAAAGAATCTTCTAATTCAGGAATATTTTTTATATTATCCATGCACTGTTTATAAGAACCTTGTCCGGGCAAAATTACTTTGTCAGATTTTAATATTTCTTTAGGACTATTTGATATTTTAATTGTAATATTTTTATTTACGTTTTTTGCGGCAAAATTAATTGCTTTTCTTACAGAATGAAGATTTCCGGTACCATAATCAACGATGGTTACCTGCATTTAATTACAATTTACCTTTTGTCGAAGGCAGTAATTTTGGTGCTCTCTTATCTTTCTCTACTGCGATTCTAAGAGATTTGGCTAAAGCTTTAAAACATGACTCAATAATGTGGTGACTGTTATCGCCATATATATTTTCAACATGCAAAGTTATACCTGCACTTTGCGCAAATGCCTGGAACCATTCTTTGAATAACTCTGTATCCATCTCTCCTAATTTCTCTACCTTTAATTTAACATTCCACACAAGATAAGGTCTATTCGAGATATCTAGAGAAACTCTGCTTAATGTCTCATCCATAGGAATATAAGTAGTTGCGTATCGCCTTATACCCTTTTTATCCTTGAGAGCTTTTGCAATGGCTTCGCCTAGGACAATTCCTGAATCCTCTGTTGTGTGATGAAGATCAATATGCAAATCACCTTTAACTTTTAATTTAATATCTATAAGCGAGTGTTTGGCCACCTGCTCAAGCATGTGATCAAGAAATCCTATTCCAGTATTAATTTTGTATTGTCCCTTCCCATCAAGATTAACTTTTGTCTCAATTGAAGTTTCTTTGGTTTTTCTATTTACTTTTGCAGTTCTCATTTAAATAATGGGTAAATTATCTATACAGATAAAAATAAAACATATCAATAAATTCAACAAATTTGATTGACTTACTATCTCTTTTTAAGTTTTACTAATAAAGCACCGCTTCCTCCTAAATCTTTTGGTGCTTCAGCAATAGAAATTACAATATTTGAAAAATTATCTTTTATAAAATTAGGTACGGAAAACTTTAAAAGACTTAAATCTTCAGATAAGTAGGGATTTTCTTTCACTCTAGATCTTAGACCTTTGCCAGTTACAATTAAAATATTTCTTAATTCTTGCTCATAACATTGCTCGATGGTTTTCTTTACAAGCGCCGTTGCTTGATTAAGAGAATTTCCATGAAGATCTATCTTATAATCTATTGATTTATCTTTTTTTTTATTTTCAAAAGGTAATCTAACTTCTTGATCTTCTTTTTTTGAGGAAATAAAAATATTATTCTTATTAAAATCTTCCCAAACTTTTATATCTTCTGGTGTTAAATAATTAACCTTTTTGCTTTTGGTCATTTAAATAATGAACTATCTCAGTTAAATGCCAGGTTGGATCTTCTGCTGTTATATCTTTTTTAAAAATCCACACATCATTTACTTGTTGTATTAGTTCAGGATTACCTTCAACAATATTATTATTTTCATCTTTAACACTTGAAATAATCTCACTTAAAAATCTAGTTGTTATTGTATAAAGATTGCCATCAATTACTTTATTCTCAATTGTAGCTTTTTTAACTCCAATAAAAGTGAAATCATTAATTTGTTTATTTTTATTTCTCTCATCAATTACATGACAAAAGTTATTGTAAACTTCTGCAGTAACTAATCCTTTTAATGTTTCTTTATCAGCCTTTGCAAAAGCATTAACTATTATTTCATAAGCACTAGACGCACCTTTTAGAAAATCTTTTTCGTCAAATTCCTGTTTATTATTTATTTGTTGTTTTTCTATTGAGTCTTTATTTGCCTCGAAAGAGACATCAGAAACAAAGGTACGTTTTTCTCTTAAAATACTGTCTTCTGCGCCCTTTCCTAAAATACTTCTTAATCGTAAAAGAATTATTCCAGCAACCATTGCGATTAGGATTATGTCTATGTAGTTAAAATTTTCACTCATACAATTATTTTAGATGATAAAAATATCACTTTATACATTTAAATTTAATAATTTATGTAATAATTATAACGCCTCATGAACGAAAACGAAAAAAACATGTCAAAATACCAAATACTTTCATCATATATAAAAGATATATCCTTTGAAGTACCTACGCCTGCCTGCTTTATAGACGCAAATCAAAATTTAGATAAATACAATACAACAGTCGACATCACTACAAAACCAGGAACAAATCAATTCATTGAGTTAAATTGCAAGATTACATTTCATGCTCCAGAAAATATTATTCATAAAATTCACGTTGAGGCATGTATTGCAGTTATAATTAAAATATTAGATGAAAATCTAAGTAAAGAACAGGTTAGAAAGTTGTTATTAGTAGAAATACCAGATCTGCACTCAAAACATCTAACGGGCATTATAACAGACATGCTTCATAAATCAGGTTTTAAAGATTTTAAATTTACAAAAGAAATTAATTTTGCGGAACTTTATTTAACTGAAACTACAAATCAGAATTTGCAAAAGAATTAGGGACATTTTTTTTTAAGAATTTTTTATACTCAGCTTTCTGTTCTTCTGAAATATTAATTGTAAAACTACTTCCTTTTGATTTTTTAACGTTTTGATCAAATTCTTGTAGATTGGTTTGTAGGTCTAGTATTAATTCTTTCTTATCTATTAGTTCAATATAAATCTTAGCAAGCAAGTTACAGTCAAGTAGAGCTGAGTGTTTTTCTCTGTTATCATTGTTGATTTTAAATCTTTTACATAAAGCATCTAAATTATTTGCAAGACCTGGAAATTTTGATCTCGCTATTTGTAATGTGTCAATAACATTAGTTTTAATTATTGGTTTAATGCCAAGTCTTTTAAACTCATTATTGATAAAGCTAAGATCAAAATCTGCATTATGAATAATTAGTGTTTTATCTTTTATAAAATTCAAAAAAACTTGTGCAATTTCTTTAAATTTTGGTTTATCAGCTAAGAATTCATCTGAATAACCATGCACCTCGAATGCCTCTTGAGAAACTTTAACAGTATCTGGACTTATAAATGAATGAAAAATATTTTTGGTAGGTATATGGTTATTAAGTTCGATGCAGGCAATTTCAACAACACGATCTTTTTCAAAAAGTAAACCTGTTGTTTCTATATCAAGTATTGCTTCAATCATCATTCAATATAATTTTATTTAAAATATCATTTATTTGTGATTTTAAATTTGTATTTTTATTGTTGATAACAATGAAGTCCGAATACTTGATTTTCTCTTTATCGCTTAATTGTTGTGATTTAAGAATAGCTAAAAACTCTTTATTTAACCCTCTTTTTTCTAATCTTTTTCGAATAGTAGTTTTTTTTGTTTTTACAAAAATAAGCAAATCAACAAACTTGAACATTTTATTTTCAATTAACAAAGGAATATCCAGAACAACGAGGGTTTTGTTTTTATGTTTTTTTAAAAAATGTTTAAGGTTTCTCCTGACTATTGGATGAATAACATTATTTAAAAATTTAAATTTGTTAGGCTGTTCTACCAATTTAGTCTTGAAATCTTCTTTTTTAACTTTTCCATTTACTAATGTAATATTAAAATAAGATGAAATTTTTTTATTAATTAAAAAATTTCTTTTATAAATCTTCGACACTTCTTGATCGGCGTTAAAAATTGGGAAACCTTTATTTTTAAAAATTTGAGCAACATACGATTTACCTGCTCCAACTGGTCCTAAAATCCCTAATTTAATCATTTATTGCTTTTCTTAATATTTGATACATTTGTTTATTAATTAACGGACTTTTTTTATGCCAAATAATAAAAGCTTTTTGTGCCTGATATATAAACATTTCAAGTCCTGAGATTATATTGTGCTTACAAACCTGCGCATCTTTTAAAAATTTTGTTTTTTTAGGATTATAAACAATATCAACAACGTTCATCTTTTTTTTTGTTTTTTTGAAATTAAAATTTAATTCTTTTTGACCCAGCATTCCAAGTGTTGAGGCGTTAATTAAAATATCTACGTTGTTAAAACAATTTTCATGTTGCCCAAATTTTATTGGTATTATCCTTTTCTTAAAAATTTTTTTTAGATTTAATATTTTTTTATAGGTTCTATTAGTGATATAAATTTTTTTAATATTTTTATTAATTAAGGATTGAATAATAGAAGGTACAACTCCACCTGCTCCAATGATGGCAGCTATCTTGGGTTTGCTCTTTATCTTTTCTAAGACTCCTTTTGTAAATCCATATACATCTGTATTATCTCCGATCAATTTATCATTTTGTAAATAGAGTGTATTCACAGAATTTGTTTTGATTGCATCTCCCTTTATTATATCCAAATATTTAATAATCTTATTTTTAAATGGCACAGTAACATTTGCGCCATAAATTTTACCGCTTCTTATATTTTTTACAAATTTTGCTAAGTCAAACGCATTGAGTTTTTGTTTTTTATATAAGCAATTTTTTAGTTTATGTTTTTTAAACCAAAAATTATGTAATGTTGGCGATAGCGAATGACCAATCGGATTTCCAATAACTAGAAAGTTTTTATTTTTCATTTAATATTAAAAAATCAATTAATGCTTTGACTGGCATACCCATAACCGCGTATTCATCTCCCTCTATTTTGTGAAATAATTGGCGCCCTGTGCCCTCTATTTGATAAACTCCATATCTTTGGATTGTGTCTAAACCTAATTTATTTAAATAATCATCAAAAAAATTTTCTGTGTAATGACGCATAGTTAAATCTAATCTTTCAGTATGAATCCAATTATTTGTTCCATTTTTATATAAACAAATGGAACTAAATAAAGAGTGCTTCCGATTATTTAAAACTAATAAAAGTTTTTTGGCATCTTTTAGATCTTTTGGTTTGTCATAAATTTTTCCTTCACAATCTAAAACTTGATCCGCGCCGAGCACTAATTCATCTGGATTTTGCGTGCTGATTTTTTTAGCTTTTAATTCAGCAAGCGCTCTAGATACGTGGAAAGAATCAGCATCTTCTTTAATTAAAGAGTCTTTAATAAGCTGCTCGTCAATATTTGCCGGCAAAACTTTTACAACAAAGCCAAAATCTTGTAAGATTTTTTTTCTTATTCCGCTTGCGGACGCCAATGTAATATTTGTCATTTAGTGTTTTTTATTTCGTGTATTTTTATTATTGATGCAGCAGTTTCTTCAACGGATTTTCTTGTTACATCGATGACTGGAATGTTATATTTTTTGAATAAAATTTTACTTTTTTCAATTTCTTCTTTTATTTTTTCAATATCAACATAACTAGTGTGTTTTTCTTCTGATAGAGTGTTAAGTCTAGTTTTCCTAATATCCTGCAATCTACTAGCATCTGCTATCAACCCAACTACTGTTTTTGTTTTTTCATTTAATACTTCCTCGGGCACGCTTCTGTCGGAAATTAGGGGGATATTGGCTGACTTAAAACCCTTATTTGCTAGATATATTGTTGTTGGAGTTTTGCTTGTTCTGCTTATTCCTAAAACGATAATGTCGGACTCTAAAATTGTCTCTGGTTTTTGACCATCATCATGTTCTATGCTAAATTGCATCGCAGAAATTCTTTTGTAGTACTCCTTGTTGAGAGCGTGCTGTCCGCTTGGTATATGATTTGCTTTTTTTCCAAGTACTTTTTCAAATTCTGGCAACAAGGTATCTAAAATACCAAAGCACACATATTTATTATGACTCGCTTCTTTTTTTATTTCTTGAATAATTGTAATGTCAACCAAGGTATATATAATTATTGGGTTCTCGCTTTTTTTGCACTTTTCTATTAATGTTTTTACTTGTGCGCTTGTCCGAAAAAAGGAGAAATGATGAATTGTATTATTAAATTGATTAAATTGAGCTTTTATAGCGAGAAATATCCTGTCTAGAGTTTCTCCAGTAGAGTCCGAGACTAAAAAAATATTATAAAATTTGTTCATATGGCTGTTGATAAGCCTTTATTAGTTTGTTTTGTACATGAAAATTACCAAGTTTTTTATGAAATAACACTTTGTTCTGATTTTTTTCTTTTTTTATTAAGATTGTTTATGTTTTTTTTGTTTTGTTTATTTTGTTTATTGTTTAATAATTTCTGTGTTTTTTGGGTTTTTAACTTAATTTATTAACAATTTGTTGTGAGTAAATAATGTATTGAAAATTACCCTCTGTTTCCACAGAACCATATAACACTACTATATATAACTATTATTTATTAATGAGTAATAAAATTCTTTCTTGTTTAAAAAAAAAGGAAAAAAATTTACCTATCTGGTTTATGAGACAGGCTGGGAGGTACTTGCCGGAATATCAAAGTTTAAGAAAAAAAAATAAAAATTTCATAAATTTTTGTAAAAATCCAGAAGATATTCAAAAAGCAACTTTACAACCTATAAAAAGATTTGATGTAGACGCAGCAATAATATTTTCTGACATATTACTAATATTAGATGCTACAGGACAAAAAATAAGTTTTGAAGAAAAAAAAGGACCAATTTTAAATAATTACAATAAAAAAATATTTTACCAACAAAGTGATAAAGATTTTAAAAAAAAACTAAAAAAAACATACGAAAGCATAAAGAAAACAAGAAAAAAACTAAACAAAGAAAAAGCATTAATTGGATTTGCAGGAGCGCCTTGGACGTTATTAGTTTACATGATAAATAAACAGTCACCAAAAAAAAAATTAGAAATAGAGAAAATAAAAAATAAAGAAAAAGAAAAAATAATTAAAAGACTAGAACACCTTATCTATCTGCATTGTGAAGAACAAATTAAAAGTGGCGCAGACATAATCCAGCTTTTTGATAGCTGGGCAGGAAAAATAAAAGAGAAAGAAATTAATAAATTTTGTATAATACCAAACGCGAATATTATAAAAAAAATAAAAAAAAAATACCCACACATACCTGTTATATGTTTTCCAAAAGGCATTAATAAAAAAATAAATCTATTTATAAAAAAAGCAAAACCACACGCGATTAATATTGATCCAAATATGAAGCTAAAAAAAATTAATATAAAAGCAAACGTTGTATTTCAAGGAGGACTAGACCCAAAATTTTTATTAAAGGGAGAAAAACAAATGTTTAAAAAAACAAAAGAATACTTAGATTTTTTTAAGGAAACGCCTTATATTTTTAATTTAGGTCACGGAATATTGCCGCAAACAAAACCAAAAACTGTTAAAAGATTAGTCGAATTTGTAAGATCTTATAAACCATGAAAACAATTATTAACGAGCCAGGTCATCCAGAAGTAAAATTTGGAAAAACAGGAGTTTTGCTTATTAACCTAGGAACCCCCGATTCAACAAGCTGGTGGGATATAAGAAAGTATTTAAAAGAATTTTTATCTGATCCTAGAGTAATAGAACTTAATCCTGTTGTTTGGAAAATAATATTAAATACTTTTATATTAACTTTTAGACCTTCAAAAACAGCTCACGCTTATAAACAAATATGGATGAACTCTATTAATCAATCCCCATTAAGATTTTATACTACGCAGCAAACAAAAAAATTAAAAAGCAAACTATCAGATCCTGAAGTTATAATAGATTATGCAATGAGATATGGAAATCCGTCAATCAGAGATAAAATAAAAAATTTACAAGATCAGGGCTGTGAAAAAATTATTATTTTTCCGCTCTACCCGCAATATGCAGCCGCAACAACCGCGACCGTTTGTGATGAGGTTTATAGAACTTTAATGAACATGCGGTGGCAACCTAGTTTGCAAATTATTCCGCATTATGAGAGCGAGCCACTTTATATTAAAGCTTTAGTAAATAGTATTAAAAAAAAAATATCAGAAATCAATTGGAAACCAGATTTAATAATAGCTTCATATCACGGTATACCAAAAAAATATTTTGAGAAAGGTGACCCGTATCACTGTTATTGTCTTAAGACCTCAAGGCTTATGAAAGAACAATTTAAAGAAATTGAAATTGAAACAACATTTCAATCAAGATTTGGCCCGCAAGAGTGGTTGAGGCCATATACAGACAAGACATTAGAAAGTTTACCAAACAAAGGAAAAAAAAATATATTAGTAATCTGCCCAGGGTTTTCTTCTGATTGTGTAGAAACACTAGAAGAAATTGCAATACAAGGAAAAGAATCTTTTATGGAGAATGGTGGTGTAAATTATGATGTTGTTCCATGTTTAAATGACAACGACGATCATATTTTTATGCTCGAAAATATTGTTAACAAATATTTAATAAAATAATGAATTATTATTTAATTTTAAAAAGCATTCACGTTGTTGCAATAATTAGTTGGATGGTTGGACTATTATATCTTCCACGATTATTTGTTTATCATGTAGAAAATATTAACTCCGAAAGCTCAGAAGTTTTTAAGTTAATGGAAAAAAGACTTATGAAAATTATTATGAATCCGGCAATGATAATAACGTGGATAACAGGACTTTGGATGTCGTCATTTCTTGTATCAAGCTCAAACATACCTCCGATGTGGCTTTCGGTTAAACTTGGATGTGTGCTAATCTTGTCTGGCTATCATGGGTTTTTATCTAAATGCAGAAAAGATTTTGAACAAAATAGAAATCAAAAATCATCTAAATTTTTTAGAATAATAAATGAAATACCGACAATATTGCTTATAATTATAGTTATTTTGGTTATTTTTAAACCAGCTTGAAATAAAATTTAAATCAACTATATTAATCGTTCACCTTTAAGCTTCTTAATAAATTTCAATCAACAATGAACCTTCAAGAATTAAAAAATAAAACACCAGCTGATTTAATTATCGAGGCAGAAAAGCTCGGAATAGAAAATCCAAGTACAATGCGTAAACAAGAAATCTTGTTTGCTATTTTAAAGAAGCTTGCAGAAAAAAATGAAAAAATTACAGGCGGAGGCGTCCTTGAAACATTACAAGATGGATTTGGATTTCTAAGAGCCACAGAGTCAAATTATTTACCAGGACCTGATGATATTTATGTAAGCCCAAGTCAAATTAGAAGATTTGGTTTAAGAAAAGGAGATACAGTTGAAGGAGAAATTAGAGCTCCAAAAGATTCCGAAAGATATTTTGCTCTTTTGCAAGTAAATAAAATAAATTTTGAAGATCCAGAAAAATCAAGAAATAAAATAAATTTTGATAACTTAACGCCTTTATATCCAGATGAAAAAATAAAGTTAGAAGTTGAATCTTTAAAAGCAGAAAAAAAACCTGATCTTACTGCTCGTCTTATCGATTTAATTACTCCAATCGGAAAAGGTCAAAGAGCATTAATCGTGTCGCCCCCAAGATCTGGAAAAACAGTTATTCTTCAAAACATTGCTCACTCAATCACAGCAAACCATCCGGAAATTTACTTGATTGTTTTGTTAATTGATGAAAGACCCGAAGAAGTTACGGATATGCAAAGATCTGTTAAGGGTGAAGTTATAAGCTCAACTTTTGATGAACCAGCAATGCGCCACGTTCAAGTTGCAGAAATGGTTATTGAAAAAGCAAAAAGATTAGCAGAACATAAAAAGGATGTCGTAATTTTATTAGATTCAATAACCCGTTTAGGAAGAGCTTATAATGCAGTAATTCCAAGTTCTGGAAAAGTATTAACGGGTGGTGTTGATGCTAATGCGTTACAAAGGCCAAAAAGATTTTTTGGAGCTGCAAGAAATATTGAAGAAGGTGGATCTTTAACTATTATTTCTACAGCTTTAATTGAAACTGGCTCTAGAATGGACGAGGTTATTTTTGAAGAATTTAAAGGAACGGGTAATGCTGAAGTAATTCTAGATCGTAAGGTGGCAGATAAACGAATATTCCCTGCAATTGACATAACAAAATCAGGAACAAGAAAAGAAGAATTGTTATTTAAAAAAGAAGATCTTCAAAAAATGAATGTTCTTCGAAGATTAATAGCTCCAATGGGAAGTATGGAGGCAATAGAATTTTTAATCGGAAAACTTAGAGAGACGAAAAACAACGCAGAATTTTTCGACTCAATGAATAAGTCAGTTTAAGAAATTTTTCTAGCGTCTTCTGGAATCATTATTGGTATTCCATCTTTAATTTTGTAAGCAAGTTTTGATTTTTTAGCTATTAACTCTTGGTTTTCTTTATCATAAATTAAATTTTCTTTTGATAAAGGACAAACAAGTATCTCAAGAAGTTTTCGATCAATTTCCATTAGTGCAATTTTCCGTTTGAAGAGATATTGTTGCTTGTAATATAAAAATTAATAATCTGATTTATTAAAATATTTCTATCTTTTAAACTTTTAGCTTCCAACAAGCTTTGTTTTTCTCCAACTGAAAAAGGACATATCATTGATAAAGAGTTAATTAATTGATCAAAACCAATTTTTTCAACGGTTTTCCAATCAGTTGAAAGACCATGAATTTTGAATAATTTTTTAGTTTTATCAAGCAAATGTAGTATGTCGTTTTTTTCATCAAATTTTATTTCTTCCAAGTCATTAAAAAATTCATCATAGCTAACCCTGAATTTTCTGTAGGGCAATTCAATGTTAATTTCATCTAAAACTCTAAATCTCACTACCCCTTTTAGATTGATTAAGTATCTGCCATCAGGAGTTTTGGAGTAGGCGTCTATTTTACCCAAGCAACCAATGCTAAAAAGACCATTTTTAGGTCCAAATTGTCTTGTTTGGATCATGCCTATCATTTTATTAGAAGCTAAAGCATCTTCTGTCATTTTTTTATATCTTGGTTCAAAAATATTTAATGGAAGAACGGTGTTCGGAAAAAAAATTGCATTCGCTAATGGAAACACAGGTATCTCATCTGGAAATTTATTTTTCTGCATAATCGCCACTATATTATAGCTTAGCTAAAATTGTTTTTATTTTTTCATCAAAATTTAAAGCGAATTTGTTTGCATCAAACAAAGGAGAACCAATAGCTTTTTCATGCAACTCACTTCTTGTTTTGTTAAGTTTCTCAATGTTAGAACTAAATTCAAATGCTTTCTTAATGTATTCGTCCCTGGATAAGGTTATCCATTCTTTCATGTCTAAATTGTTATTTATAGAGGAGCCACAATTGTGTAAGAAAGTATCTCCTTTTAGAGTTAAAAGAGGCACACCCATATAAGCAGACTCAAAACTAGTAGTGCCACCGCCATATGGAAAAGTATCTAAACAAATGTCAATTTCATTATATAATTCTAATAATTGCTTTCTAGGTAAAGGATCATGAATAATAATTCTTTCTTCGCTTATATTTAGGTCAGTAAAATTTTTAATAAAATTTTTTTTAAATTCTGCAATTCCAAAATTTTTGCCTGCAAAAATTATTTTAGAATTTGGGACGATTGATAAAATTTCACTAAATACCCTAATAACTTCTTGTGTTATTTTTATAGATATATTTAAATTCCCAAAAGTTACAAATTTATTTTTGATGGCGGGAGTAATTTTATTTATTTGTAAATCTTTATATTCAGGCTTACTAAAGCATGCCCAAACATCTGGCATTTGTAATATTTTTTCAGCAAATTTTTCTTGTGAATCTAAAGGTGTTACAATTGGATCGCCAATGATGTAGTCAATTTCTGGTATGCCAGTTGAATTAAGGCATGCAGCCCAAGTCATTTGTATCGGAGCAACCCTATTAATGTAGATTGGAAGACGGTTGTTATCAGTATGTCCATTTACATCAATTAAAATATGAATTCCATCTTCTTTTATTAGATTAATTAATTCATTGTCAGATTTTGTTCTTACATTTCTCCATTCATGAAAAAGACTTTTAATCCTAATAAAATTTTCTTTTTCAGCATAATTATTAAAATAAGAATAAATTTTATAACGCGTTTTAATTTTTTCTAAGAAATTATTTAAAAAATATCCGACAGGATGATCATCTTGAATATCTGAGCCTAGAAAGCCTAATTTAATTTCAGCATCCTTATGATATTTAGTTATTTTTAGATAACTCTTGTTTATTGGAGCTAAACTTTTTCTAAATTCATCAGAATATTGCTTATAAATTTTATCAGAATAATAAGGATGAAAATTATAGGAAAATAATAAAAAAGAAAAATATTTCGGATTTTTAGTTAATCTTACTGCCTCTTTAATGTTTTCAAAGCTTTTCACATATTCATTAAAATTTATATAAGTTCTAGATAAATTGAAATAAGCCTCTGGTCTATTAGGTTCAAATATTTTGATCTCCTCTAAAATTTTTATAACCTCTAATAATTTTTTTTGTTTTGTTAATATTCCTGTTTTATTCAGAAGAAGATCGTAAGATTTTGGATACAATCGAAGCCCTTTGTTTATGTAAAAATCAGCTTCTTCTAGTTTAAGGTTTTGTTGTAGCGAAGAACTTAAATTAACAATTACCGCGAGATTATCCGGAAGAATTTGATAGGCTTTTTTTAATTTTATTTCTGCATTAAAATAATCTTGTTTTTTAATATCATTAATTGCAGCTAAAAATATTTCTTCAGGCCTATTCATTTTTAAAATTTTATATATATTTTAAATTCAAAT
>CAIQAD010000048.1 GCA_903869725.1 uncultured Alphaproteobacteria bacterium
TAGAGAAATTATTTTAAATAATAAAAATTATAAAGAATTAGAATTAAATAATAATTTTCCACTTGTAAGAGTAGAAACTTTTAGATCAAACCAAACTTTTAAATCTTCTGAAGGTCAAATTTTTGAAGAAGAAAAAAAAATTTCACAGAGCATAGATATTAAGAATGTTGATGTAGTAAACATTGGACCAGAAAATTCTTCTAATTTAAAAAACAATTTTAAAATCATTATATACTATGGCGATTTTGCTTATAAACAAACAGCATTAAATTTTTTAAATGAATTAAAAAATTTAAGTTTGTCTAATCAGCCCAAAATTAAACAAATTAACACTAAATATAGAGTGGAATTATTTCCAATGAATAGTATTAGAGATTTTGATTTATTTTATAAAAAAGTAGAAAATACAAAATTTGAAAACTACAACATGCTTTTAAGATGAGTCATATAAACAAAATTTTAATTACTTTTATATTATTATTTTCTGCAAATGTTGCTTTCTCACAAATTTTAATACCTGAAAAAGTAAAATATGGAATAGTAATTGATCATTATAGCGGCGGTATTTTAGCTGAAAAAAATGCAGATCAGAAAATATCTCCAGCTTCATTGACAAAAATTATGACAGCAGTTGTCGTTTTTGATTTATTAAAAAATAAAAAAATTTCCTTAAAAGATCAATTTTCAGTTTCTAAAAAAGCTGTTGAAGCAACACGGCATGGTGAGTCCAAAATGTTTTTAATGTTTAATGATAAGGTTTCAGTTGACGACTTATTAAAAGGATTGATTATAGTGTCTGGTGTTGATGCAGCAATTGTTCTTACTGAGGGAATATCAGGAAACGAAGAATCTTTTATTAAATTAATGAACCAAAAAGCAAAAGAAATTGGAATGAATAATACAAATTTTGACAACTCATCTGGAACTTACAGCAAAAATAATTATTCAACAGTAAGAGATATTGCTATTTTATCCTCTTATCTTATTAATAATTATCCTAAATACTATGGATATTTCAGCCAAAAAGAATTTACTTGGAATAAAACTGGTGGAGAACCGATTAAACAAGAAAATAGAAACACTCTACTTTTTTCTGATGATCAAATAGATGGAGTTAAAACGGGTCATTTATCAGATAGTAAGTTTTCAATTTCTGTAACAAAAAAAATCAAGAATAGAAGAATAATAGCTGTAATTAGTGGGTTACCTACAATGGCCGCCAGAGCTGAAAGCGCAAGAATAATCTTAAATACCTCTATAAATAAAACTGAATTATTTAAGTTACCTTACAACAAAGATTTTTTTTCAATAAAAATATGGAACGGCAGCTCATCTAGTTTATTTGCAAAGGGAAGGAATGATGATGGAATTTTTTATAATTTATCTAAGAATACTAAAAAACCAAAGATTACAGCTGAAATTGAATACGACTATCCTCTAGAAGTGCCTATTAAAAAAAATCAGAGAATTGGAATAATTAATATTTATAATAAAAAACAATTAATACACTCAGAAGAATTATTTGCTGCAAAAGATATCGGTGGTCAAAATATTTTTTTTAGGGGATTACAAAATATAAATTATTATTTATGGCACTAAAACAAGGATTATTTATATGTTTTGAAGGAGTAGAGGGGTCAGGAAAATCTACACAGAGTAAATTGCTTTATCAATATATTAAAAAAAATATTTCGAAAAAAGTAATACTAACTAGAGAGCCAGGAGGTACAAAATTATCAGAAAAAATAAGAAATTTTATATTGAATGACAAAAATAATTTAGATGTAGTTACAGAGTTTTTGCTAATTATGGCTGGCAGAAATGAACATGTGACTAAGAAAATTAATTATTATTTAAAAAAAAAATATATAGTTATATGTGACAGATTTTTCTTTTCTACATTAGCATACCAGCATTACTTAGAAAAAATGAATATCAATTTTATTTATGCTATTCAAAAAATAATTTACCCAAAATTATATCCCGATATTACTTTTTTATTAGATTTAAATAGACTTACCTCTAAGATTAGAATTAATAAAAGAAATAAAAAAAGAAACAAATTTGATCAATTGTCAAATAAGAAATTTAATATAATTAGAAAAGGATTTTTAAAAATCAGTAAAAAATATAATAAAAAAATTATTAAAATTAATAGCAATCAAAATATCTCTTTTATTAAAAAGGCTGTATTAAATAAAACAATAGAGTATATAAATGCTAGATCTTAATTTTAATAACGTAGAAAATTTAAATAAGTTTCAAAAAAATTTATTTGGATACCAAGCTGAATTTATAAAGCTCTCATTTCTTTTAGAAAAAAACAAATTACCAAACAAAATAATTTTTAACGGTAACGATGGTATTGGAAAATCCACATATATATTTCATCTTATTAATTTAATTTTGTCAAAAAAAGAAAATCATCCATATGACATCAATAAATTTGAAATTTCTGTAAATAATCAAAGTTTTAAGGAAATAACTAATAATGTAAATTTCAACTTTAAGCACATTAAAGTAGACGATGAAAAAAAAAATATATCTATAGAAGAAACAAGGGAATTAATAAATTTTTTAAGTCATAGTTCAATAAACAAGAAACCTAAAATATGTTTTTTAGAAGGAGCCGAATATTTAAATAAGAATTCAGCAAATTCAATTCTTAAAATAATTGAAGAGCTTCCTGAAAATAATTATTTATTTATCTCGACGCAAAACAGTCACGGGTTACTAGATACAATAAAATCTCGATGCTTTGTATATAGACTTTTTCTAAAAAAATCTGAGAATTTACTAGTTAAAAATAAATTATCACTACAATTTAATATCACTGGGCCAATTTATGAGCATATTACTCCAGGATCTAATATAAAGCTAAATATACTATTTAATGAACTAAATGTTCAAAATTTAAATTTTAAAAACCAAATAATTGAAATGCAAAAATTTTTTATTGAAACTAAATTAAATAAAGTTTTAGAATTAATGAACTTATATATCGAGAATTACTTTTTATCAAATATGAATTACAAAAAATTATTTTTAGATTTAAATA
>CAIQAD010000049.1 GCA_903869725.1 uncultured Alphaproteobacteria bacterium
AAATTATAAATTTTAATTTATTTATAATTTTGTTACTTATTGCATACCCAGCAGCTTACTCTATTCGATCAGTATATTTTGATAAAAGAGTTGGTTACGATGGAAAAAAAATAGCAGAAGATATTAATAAAGAATGGATATCCTTATCAAAATCGGAATTAAAGCATGTTGGATTTTCCGAATGGTATGCTGGAAATTTGTCATATCACCTCAAAAGCAGACCAAAAGTTTTCTTAGAAGATAATGAAAATTTCTATAAACAGCCTGCAATTGTTATCTCAAAAGGAGTTGGTCCTTCTTTATGTAATAAAAACTATAAGAATTTAAGAAATATAATATACAAAAAAATTGATGATCATGATGTTTGCTTTATATTCTGATTGAATGCAAAGTTTTCAAATTCTTATACCAGTTTATAACGATTGGAATTCATTATTAATTTTATTAGACAAAATTAATAAATTAGAAATTAATAAAATCTGCAATCTTAATGTATTAATAGTAGATGACGCCTCTACTGAAAACTTAAATCAAAAAATAACATTTTTATCTTTTAATAGTATTGAAATAATTAAAAATAAAAAAAATATTGGTCATGGAAAAAGTATTGCTTATGGAATTAAATACTTAACAAATAAAAAAAACTTTGATTATCTTATAGTTATGGACGGTGATGGAGAAGACAGACCAGAGGAAGTAAAAGAACTAATTTTAAAATCTTTAAAAACTAATAAAACTGTTACTGCAAATAGAATTAAAAGATCTGAAAGAATTCTATTTAGATTTTTATATCAATGTCACATAGTTCTAACCTATATTATTACCGGACGATTAATTAGATTTGGAAACTATATGTGTATGCCAAATAATCAGGCTAAATTATTAGCTAATAATATAAATACAAATGTAAGTTTTTCAGGAACTGTAGAAAAATTTATTAAAAATAAGGATAGCATTCCATCTATTCGTGGTCTTCGCTATAAACAGCCAACAAAAATGAGTCTATTAAAGCTTATTAGACATTCATTATTAATTATTTCTATATTTAAAATTGAAGCCACGTTTAGAATTTTAGCAATTTTATTTTTAATTAATTTTATTATAACTAAATTTGCACCTCAGCTTTTTGTTTTTATATTTTTTCCACTATTTATAATTAGCGCTATGCTAATCTTATCACTTTTTTATCTATACCAAAAAAATATTACTTAACTCCTAAAATTTTCTGAATTTTTGTTGATGAAGTAGTATACTGAAATACAAAGTTTTCATTTGGTCTTGCTCTTATAAAACATTCCTTAGCAGCTAATGCACCCTCATGAAATCCTGAAAGAATTAATTTTAATTTTCCAGGATACGTACAAATATCTCCTATTGCAAATATACCTTCATGATTCGTTTGAAAATTATGAGTGTTAACAACAATAGACTTCTCCTCCAAATTTAAACTCCAATCAGCAATAGGGCCGAGTTCCATTTTAAGTCCAAAAAATGCTATAACTGAATTAATATCTAGTTGCTCAATTTTTCCATTATCATGCTGTATTTCTATGTTTTCTAACTTATCTTTGCCACGTAATTCTTTAAGTTGATAAAAAGTTTTAATCTCTATTTTATTAGTTTTTGAAATCTCTTTAACTTTATTTAAAGTATGAGGCGATCCTTTAAAATTATCTCTTCTATGAATTAAATATATTTTTTTTGCTATAGTAGATAATTCAACAGCCCAATCTAAAGCTGAGTCTCCTCCTCCAAAAATAGCTACTATTTCATCCGTAAATTGCGCTTTATCTTTAACAGAATAATAAAAACCTTTACCTTCAAATTTATTAATATCTTTTACTTCAGGCTTTCTTGGCTCAAAGGATCCAACGCCTCCTGCAATAATAATATTTGGAGTTTCAAAAATTTTATTGTCACTTGTAATAACTTGCCAAAGTTTATTTATTTTTTTAATCGTATTTACTCTTTGATTTAAATGAAATTGTTTTTTAAACGGCTTAATTTGCTCTAACAAATTATCAATTAAAGATTTGCCCGTACAATTAGGTAATCCTGGAATATCATAAATTGGTTTATCCGGATAAAGCTCTATACATTGTCCACCAATTTTATCTAAATTGTCAATAATATGACAATCAAGATTTAAAATACCAAGTTCAAAAACTGAAAATAAACCTACAGGTCCTGCTCCTATAACTACAGCATCAGTTTTAATTGTCATCGTTATCCTTGTTTTTTTGGAAGTCTTACGATTATACCATCTAATTGATCTGTCATAGTAATCTGACAACTCAATCGACTATTATTTTTTAATTCAGTTACAAAATCTAACATGTCTCTCTCTGATTCTTGAATCTCTGGAAGTTTTTTTACCCAATTTTCATCTACATATACATGACATGTTGCGCAAGCGCAGGAGCCTCCGCAATCAGCATCTATTCCTTTAATTGAATTTTGAATTGCTCCTTCCATAATTGAAAATCCTAATGGTAAATTGATGGAATGTTCTTTACCTTCAAATTCGATATAAGTAACTTTTGGCATAATATTTAAAATGTAAAGTTATATAACAGTCAATTTATGTTTTTAAAATTACAATTTATTAAAAAAGATTTTGAACTAAAAGAATCTTTTAAAATATCCCATCAAACAAAAACAATTATTAAAAGCATTATTATTAAGATTAACAACAATAATAGTAGTGGTTTTGGGGAATGTATTCCTTATAAAAGATACGGCGAAAGTAGAGAAGCTATATTCACATATTTAAAGAATAATTATGATAAAATAATTCAAAATATTAAAAATAATAAAATTAAAAACATAAAGTTTTTATCACTAAGAAATGCCATTGAGTCAGCCCTTATTCATTTAAATTTCAAAAAAATAAAATTTTACAATAAAAGAATTACTGCAATTACATTGCCTATTGTAAATAAAAATAAATTATTAAGAAAAATAATTGAATTTAAAAATATACCTTTAATTAAAGTAAAACTAAATGAACATAATGTTATCGATCATTTAAAATTAATTAAAAAAAATTGCCCTAAATCTAAAATTATAATTGATGCTAATGAAGGATGGAGATTTAACTTTTTAAAAAACATAATTCAACAATTAGAAAAGTTGAATGTAATTATGATAGAACAGCCTTTAAAATATGGACAAGATAAAAAATTATTAAAGATTAAAACAAAAATATTGTTTTGTGCGGATGAATCTTTTCATGCAAATAACAAAAATAATATAATTAAATATTATAAAGTCTTTAATGTAAAATTAGATAAATTTGGAGGAATTCAAAATAGTTTAAAAATTATTAAAAATTTGAAGAAAAAAAATAAAAAAATATTTATTGGTTGTATGGTTAGTTCATCTTTATCTCTGGTGCCCGCCTTAACCCTTGCAAAATATTCTGATTTCTTAGATTTAGATGGTGCTTATTTTTTAAAAAAAGATTTTGAAAAAGGAATTTCTTATAAAAATGGAATTCTTTCTGTTAATAAAGATTTTTTATGGATTAATAAAAAAGGCTTACAAGAAAGTCTTGGAGGTCTTTTTAAAAATTAATTTTAAATTTTAATAATGTTTTCAAATTTCAGCTTTTTTATAAACAATAAAACTAAATAAAATTTTATTTACAAAATCAGATAGATTATAAATTATATTTATTGAATCCTCCGCTGTTGAACCCGCCATGTTTGCTAGTAAATAGCCTAATGGATAAACAGCCCAGCCGACAGTCACAATCCATTTACAAAGCATGTAACAAGTAGCAGAATCTCCAGATAAACGAGACGCCTCTTTTCCAGCTTCGCCTGCAAAAATTTCATAAAGAACAAATATCCAACCTGACATTCCAATAATAAATGCAGGGTTAATATTTATATAACCACTTTCTCCTAAAAACTGTCCAAAAAACATTACAAATGTTCCGCCAACTAATCTCCAAAGAATTGCTGCTGAAGTTCTTTTTGTTGAAGATAAAATAAAATAAAATTGAGCTATTAATATAGGAGCTGTCAAAAACCAATCTATATATCGAAATAACACAGGTGCAGATCCTGTTGAAACCCATGATTGTCTTAAATATAAGTAATGAGCAAAACTTATACAGCTTACAACAAATAATAAAGTGATTGGTTTTCTCCAAAAATTTTTAATAGCTTTTCTTTCTAAAAATAAAAAAACTGCCATCCCTAAAACAGCCATCGATATAAGCCAAAAGGTTATTCCTGTAATATCACTAGCTTGTAAAAAATCGCTCGGTGTCTTAGTTGCCATTAAATTTATATTTTTTATTTATAAATTATTTATGATCAGCAAAGTTACGTTCTACGCACATTGCTATACCCATGCCACCACCAATACAAAGAGTGGCTAAACCTCTTTTAACATGCAACTTTAACATTTCATGAATAAGTGTTACCAAAATTCTTGCACCTGATGCACCTATTGGATGACCCAAAGCAATAGCTCCACCGTTTACATTTACTTTATCAACTGTCCATCCCATTTCTTTATTCACCGCAATTGCTTGCGCAGCAAAAGCTTCGTTTGCTTCTATTAAATCTAATTCATCTTCACCCCAGCCTGCTTTTTTAAGAGCTAAGCGGGACGCAGGAATTGGTCCTGTTCCCATAATAGAAGGATCTACTCCACACTGTGCCCAAGACACAATTTTAACTAAAGGCTCTAAACCTTTTTCTTTTGCAGTTTTGCCTGACATTAACAACAATGCAGCCGCACCATCATTTAATCCAGAGGCATTACCTGCCGTAACTGTACCGTCTTTTTTGAAAGCTGGTTTTAAAAGAGCTAATTTTTCAATTGTAGTTCCATCTTTAGGATATTCGTCACGATCAAAAATTACATCTTCTTTTTTAACTTTTATAGTGACTGGCACAATTTCGTCTTTGAATTTCTTAGCTTTTATTGCATCAATTGCTTTTCTTTGAGAATGAGATGCAAAGCTATCCTGATCTTTTCTAGTAATTTGAAATTTCTCAGCAACATTTTCTGCTGTAATTCCCATATGATATTGATTGTAAGAATCCCAAAGACCATCTACGATCATGCTATCTTGCAATTTACCGTCACCCATTTTTACTCCATTTCGAATATTAATAAAATGAGGTGAATTACTCATGCTTTCTTGTCCACCAGCGATAATAATATTTCCATCTCCACACTTAATTGAATTATAAGCTAAAGCAACTGATGAAAGACCAGATCCGCAAACTTGATTTATAGTTGTTGCTGTTTTTTCGTAAGAGATGCCAGCACCGATTGCTGCCTGACGTGCAGGATTTTGTCCAACACCAGTAGTTAATACTTGGCCCATATAAGTCATATCAACTTCTTGTGATTTAATCTCAGAATGCTCAATACATTTTTTTATAACTGCAGATCCAAGTTGTGGAGCCGTAAGTCCAGATAAAGATCCTCCGAAAGATCCAACTGCAGTTCTAAATGCGCTCGTTATTACTATATCGTTATCGTTCATTACTATTTATTTCCTTTCGTGTTTATAAAAACTATTGCATGTATTGGCCGCCGTTTATTGAAAAGGTAGCGCCCGTAATAAATCCAGCTGCGTCACTAGCTAAATAGCTAGCAAGATTTGCAATCTCGCTTGGCTCAGCTAATCTTCCAACTGGAATTTGTGCCACAATACCTTTTAAAATGGTAGGGTCAATTTTTTTTACCATGTCTGTACCTACATATCCAGGAGCAATGACATTTACTGTGATTCCTTTGTTTGCATTTTCTAACGCAAGAGCTTTTGAAAATCCTATAATTCCAGCTTTCGCAGCTGAGTAATTTGTTTGTCCAACTTGACCTTTAAGTCCATTAATAGAACTAATTGAAATAATTCTTCCATAGTTTTTCGCTCTCATTTTTTCAATAACATTTCTACAAATATTAAATAATGAGTTTAGATTAGTGTTTATGACCGCTTCCCATTCTTCTGAGTTCATTTTGTGCAAAAATCTATCTTTGGTAATACCAGCATTGTTAACAACAACTTGAATATCGCCATATTTTTTTTCAACTTCTAAAATTCCAGTTTTGCAACTTTCAAAGTATCCTACATCAAATTTTAAAACTTCAATTCCAGTTTTTTTTGAGAACTCTTGGGCAGGATCATCACGACCCACATACGTTGATACAACTGTCATGCCGTCTTGCTTAAGTTTTGCTGCAATTGCAGCGCCAATTCCTCGGGTTCCTCCAGTAATTAAAGCAACTTTAGACATTATTAGAAACTATTTTTTTTTCTTAAAAATATACTAGATATAAATGAAAAACTAGAGAAATTTAGCTAAAATTAAAGGGGAATTAGCTAAATATTCTCTAGTTTAATAAAATTCAAATTAATTTTTTGAATTTGCAGAATTTTCTTCTACTGATTTCTTAATTTCAGTTAAACCTTCTAAAAGTCTTTTGTTTAAAATCTCAAAAGATTCTTTAGCAGTTTTTTCTGCAATTTTAGAAAATTCAGATGCTATATTTTGAGCTTCTACGATTGCTGTTTGTGTCAATTCGATAGATTTAGCAACTGATTGCTGAGGATTTCCCTTAGCTATTTCAGATGTAGCATCTTTTGCGTTAGAGATTGCTTTATTTAATACTTCGATTTGTTTTTTTGCTAATAAATTGTAGCCTTCAAACAATACTTTAGAAGCATTAGCTAAAGTTTCTAACGTTTTTTTCTGAGAGTTAATTAAACCTTCAGAGTTAGCATTAAAAGTTGGAGCTTTTAAAGCTGATAAAATCTTTTGAAAATCAAAGATTTCAAAAGGGTTATTGTAGTTAGCCATCATTGTTTACTCCTTGTTTATTATTTATGGTACCTATATATGTTGCGCTGCAATATAATACAAGTAGTAAATATCAATATTTATATAAACTGTTGTTTTATATGCATTTTTAATTTTGCATTTGCAATATTTTAATGTTGCAAAAGCATATACTCATTATTACCCTATGACTAAATATAAGCTATTATTAAATTTTTAAAATGTCAGAAAAAGAAAAAAATAACGATTCAGCTAAAATTAATTTTGAAGATTTAAGCACTATTTTCGAAAGTAATCTTAAAATTTATAACCAATATTTAGAATCTTTCAAAAATTTAGGCGTAAACCAAAGCAACATTTCTCCTTTTAATTTCAATAATCAAGGTAGTAAAAATTTTACAATAAACGATCTTTCAAACTTAATAGCGCCAACAATTACTAAAATGATGGAATCTTTTAAAAGCTTTTCAACTGAAATTCAGCAAAATCCTAATATTTATTTTGATCATTTGAATCGATGGATTTCTCAAATTGCAAATTTAAACTTTTATTTTATAACACGGGCATCAGGAGGAATAGCCAACCCGGTTATTTTAGAAGAAAAAACTGATAAGAGATTTTCTAATGAAGAATGGAAAAGCAATTTATTTTTTGATTTCATAAAACAATTTTATTTAATAAGTACAAATTTTTTAAGTAATCTAATTGAGAATGTAGAATTTAAAAATCCTAAAGATAAACGCTTAATGCAATTTTATTTAAAGCAATTAAATAGTGCATTATCTCCTTCAAATTTTGTATTTACTAATCCAGAGGTTTTAAAAAGAACAATTGAAGAAAAAGGAAATAATTTAAATAAGGGTTATGAAAATTATAGAAAAGATTTTGAAAAACATCCCAATAAACTATTTATACAACAGTCTAAAGATGGTGGATTTGAAGTTGGAAAAAATTTAGCGACAACAAAAGGTAAAGTAATTTTTAAAAATAATTTATTTGAATTAATTCAATATGATTGTGCAACAGACAAGCAATATTCTAAACCGATGCTCGTTATACCGCCTTTTATAAATAAATATTACATTATGGATTTAAATGAAAAAAAATCTATGATGAAATTTTTAGTTGATAATAAATTTAATACTTTCTTAATTTCTTGGAAAAATCCTGATAGCAATTCCAGAAATCTATCTTTTAAAGAGTACATTGAATCAGGAATATTAGAGGCTATAAAAGTGACTTGCGAACAAACAGGATCTTTAAGCATTAATATTGCTTCTTATTGTGTTGGTGGAACACTAGCTTCGCTTACCCTAGCTTATATTAAAAATATTCCTAGCAAATATAAAATCACTAGCGCAACTTATTTTGCAAGTTTAATTGACTTTGAAGATCCAGGTGAAATTGGGGTATTTATTACAGAAGAACAAATAAAAAGTATTGAAGAGCAAATGAAAAAAACTGGCTACTTTGATGGAAAAGATATGGCAGCAGCTTTTAACTTTTTAAGACCTGGGGATTTGTATTGGAATTACGTTGTAAATAACTACTTATTAGGTAACGAACCCACAGCATTTGATATGCTTCACTGGAATTCAGATTCAACAAGACTTCCAGAAAAAATGCATTCTGAATACTTACGCTGCATGTATTTAAATAATTTAGTTGTTAAAAATATGTACAAAATTGGTGATGTAGAAATAGATCTTTCAAAAATTGACACCCCAATGTTTTCAGTAGCAACAACCGAAGATCATATAGCCCCTTGGAGATCAGTGTATCAAGGATTAGGCTATTATAATTCACATATTAATTTTGTACTTTCTAATTCAGGTCATATTGCAGGCATTATTCAAGGAGTAGAAAATAAACCTGGTAAGCTTTATTATTATTCTGCAAAATTTGAAAAAAATAAAAATCCAGATGAGTGGTATACTGTTGCTAAAAAATTTGATGGTTCTTGGTGGCAAACTTGGTCTAGTTGGCTTGCTATATACTCAGGTGAACTAAAAAAACCATCTGAGCTAAATAGAAAAGTTTACGAGACATTATATGAAGCTCCAGGAAAATATGTTAGAGAATAAATGATAGAAATTAAAAAATATTCAAACAGAAGATTATATAATACCGAAACTAGTGCTTACATCACTCTTGATGACATTGTAATATTAATAAAAAAAGAGTTAGATTTTAAAGTTACAGATGTAGATACTCAAGCTGACATCACTTCTACTATTTTAACTCAAATTATTTTAGAGAAAGAAAGTGCTGGTGTTAATCTTATTCCAGTTCATATTCTAAAACAAATTATTTTATTTAATGAAAATAAAAAAGGAAACATGATGTTTGATTATCTAACTAATATCATGAATGTGGCAAATACAAATAATTTTTTTACTAAAACATTTCCAAATTTTACTGATTTTAATTTTTTTAATTTTGGGCAAAAAACCGAACAAAAATCAACTCAATCTAATGAAAGTAAAAATATTGACGATTTAGTATCTCAGATTGATATTCTTAAAAAAGAAATCCAAGAAATAAAAAAACAAAAATAATTAAAATTATTTTTAATGTTAAGATATGAGTGATTTTCTATGGGCTGCTAATAAAGAAAAAATCAAAAAATCTAAATTAAGTGAATTTTGTTCTTTCTTAGAAAGTTATAACATTCAAAAATTTAACGAAAATTATCAAGATCTGTGGGAATGGAGTGTTAAAAATTCAGAGAAATTTTGGTCATTATGTTGGGATTTTACTAAAATTATAGGCGATAAAGGCACAGAAATTATAAACAAAAACAACATATTTTATAAAAATAAATTTTTTCCTGACTCAAAATTAAACTTTGCAGAAAATCTTCTTTTCAAAAAAGATGGGAATACAGCAATATTTTTCAGATCAGAATCGGGGCTTGAAAAAAAAATAAACTGGCAAGACCTTTATATAAATACCTGTAAACTATCTGCCTACTACAAGAAAATTGGAATTAAAAAATCAGATCGTATTGCAGCATACACACCAAATAATATAGAAACTATTATAAGTTTTCTCGCCTGTTCAAAAAATGGTTCTATTTGGTCTTCATGTTCACCTGACTTTGGAATTCAAGGAGTTATTGATCGTTTTTTGCAAATTGAACCTAAACTATTAATAATATCTGATTATTATTTTTATAATGGAAAAAAAATAAATTTAATCGAAAGAATTCCAGAAATTTTAAAAAAAATACCTTCGATAAAAAATGTAATAATTTTTAATTACGATCAGAGAAAAGATTATAAAAATTATCATTCTTATGAAAAAATTTTAGAGGAAAAGAAAACTGATGAAACTTTTGAAAGATTTGAATTTGGTCATCCCGTTTATATTCTTTATTCAAGCGGAACAACTGGCCTTCCGAAATGCATTGTTCACGGCGCTGGGAATGCTTTAATTGAGCAAAAAAAAGAGCTCATTCTTCACTGTGATGTAAAAGAAAACGATCGTATATTTTATTTCACAACAACTGGATGGATGATGTGGAATTGGTTGATTGCAGGACTAAGTTGTGGAGCAACAATTTATCTTTATGACGGTTCTCCTTTTTATAAAAACATTGATAGCTTAATAAAATATTGCTCTGAACATAAGTTTACTCTCTTTGGAGTGTCTGCAAAATATATTGATTATTTAAAAAAAGAGAAATTTTCTGCAATAAATTATAATTTAGACAATCTTAGAGTAATTAACTCCACTGGATCTCCACTAGTTAAGGAGAGTTTTGAATACGTTTATGAAAATATAAAAAAAGATGTACTGCTTGGATCATTTAGCGGCGGAACAGATGTTGTTGGCGTAATTAACATATGCAACATGTTTTCCCCTGTTTATGCTGGAGAAATTCAATGTCCAAGCCTTGGGATTGAAGTTGATATCTTTAATGAAGACGGCTCGAGTTCAAAGACTGATGAAAAAGGAGAGCTTGTTATTAAAGCACCTTTTCCTTCTATGCCTATAAAATTTTGGGATGATGATGATTATAGTAAAATTACTAAGGCATATTTTGACAAATTTAATAATATCTGGAGTCATGGAGATTACATCTCAAAAACAAGAAATAATGGTTACATTATTTATGGACGATCAGATGCTACATTAAAACCAGGCGGTGTTAGAATTGGAACAGCAGAAATTTATCGACAAGTTGAAGCATTCGATGAAATTCAAGAAGCAATTGTCGTTGGAAAAAATATTAATAATGACATTGAAATAGTTCTTTTTGTTAAAATGCGAAATAATGCAGAATTAACAGAAAATTTAATTAAAAAAATCAAAGATAAAATAAAAATTAATTGTAGTCCAAGACATGTTCCTAAACATATTATTGCATCACCTGACATACCAAAAACAAAGAGTGGAAAAATTGTTGAAATTGCTGTTAGAAAACTAATTAACGGTGAAGAGATCAACAATCAAGAAGCAATAGCAAATCCAGAAGTACTAAATTTTTTTAAAAAAATTAAATTAAATTAAAATTTAGACAATAGACAAAGACTAAAAAATTAATTTATCTCCAAACTTTTTATCAATAATTTGCATGTCTAAACTTGCAACATTTCCATTTATAATTGTTGCAACTGGCATACCTTTAATTTTTTTACCATCAAATGCAGTCCATCCACAACGACTTGCGATCCACTTATTGGTAATCTCAAAATTTAAATTCATGTCAATCAAAGTTAAATCTGCAATAAAATTTTCTTTGATTTGACCTCTATTTTTAATTCCAAAAATTCTGCACGGATTAATGCTTATTAATTCAACTAATTTTTCTAAAGATAACCGCCTATTATTTACATGGTCTAACATTAACGGAAGCATAGTTTGAACTCCAGTTAAACCAGATGGACTTTCCGGATATTTTTTTTTCTTTTCGGTTAAAGTATGCGGCGCATGATCAGATCCTAAAACGTCAACTGTTCCATTTAACAATCCTACCCACAAAGCATCATGGTGTTCTTTTGAACGAATAGGTGGATTCATTTGAGCTAAAGTCCCAAGTTGTTCGTAACAATCTGGAGCAAACAAAGTTAAAAATTGAGGAGTAGTTTCAACGGTTACATATTTTTTATTATCTTTTAAAAAAACCATTTCATCTTTTGATGAAACATGAAGAATATGAATTTTTTTATGGTGTTTGTTTGCAAACTTTACGACTTTTTTAGTCGAGGTAATTGCAACTTCAACATCTCTCCAGATAGAATGAGTTCTAACATCCCCTTCTTTGATTAACTTTTTTTTAATCTGCAACAAATCATCATCCTCTGAGTGGATAGCCACAACTTTTGGACTTGTTTTTATAATTGCTTCAATTGCTTCATTTTTTTTTACTAATAAGGTTCCGGTCGACGAACCAACAAACATTTTGACACCGCAACAGCCTTCTAAAGTTTCTACACGTTTAATAAGATCTAAATTATTTTCAGTAGCACCAAAATAAAAAGCATAGTTACAATACATTCTACCTTTTGCTCTTTTAAGTTTATCATTAAACCGCTCAAAATTATCTGTTGTTGGATTAGTATTTGGCATTTCAAAAATTGCGGTAATACCTCCTAGAACTGCAGCTTTGCTACCGCTTTCTAAATCTTCTTTGTCAGGATTGCCTGGCTCTCTAAAATGTACCTGAGTATCAATTGCACCAGGTATAACATGCAAACCTTTTGCATTGACTACATTATCGCCATTTTCTTTTGGAATTATACCAACTTTTAAAATTTTATTATTTCTAATACCAATATCTAATTCTTCAAATCCTTTGCCGGTAAAACAATTCCCGTTTTTTATAATTAAATCATATATAATAGACATCTAAAATTTAATACACCAAACGTATTAAACGTACAATGATGGAAACTAATAAAGCCTACTTATTAAAAAAAAATTTTATAACAATAAGTGGCGAAGATACCTTAGATTTTTTACAAAATATTATCAGTAACGACATCAAAAAAGTGAATGATAATAACTCTATTTATTCAGCTTTATTAACACCTCAAGGCAAATTGCTATTCGAATTTATAATACTAAAAAGAAAACAATGTTATTTTTTAGAGTGCAATAATGAAGATACAAATGAATTATTTAATAAATTAAATTCATACAAATTAAGGTCGAAAATTAACATTGAAATTAATTTCAATTTAAAAAGTTTAGATTTTCCTTATATAATTTTTAAGAACCTTAACGTTAATAAACATAATTTAATAAATTATAAGGGTAATATTATTTTTGATGAGCCTAGAATCAAAAATTCATTTTCTAGATTAGTCTGCGAAAAAGAGAAAATAAAAGATTTACTTAATGAATTTAAAATATTTTTAATTGATGATGATAGTTCATTTAATAAAAGGATATTTGATCTTGGAATTCCGTCAAAAGATATAAAAAAACTACAAGGGCAAATATTTGCATTAGAAGCTAATTTGTACGAGCTAAATGGTATAGATTATAAAAAAGGTTGTTATGTAGGACAGGAAAATACAGCAAGAATGAGTTTAAAGAATAAAATTAATAAACGATTACTTCCAATAAATATTTTAAATGGAAAAATTTTCGAAAATCAAAAAATTACTTTAAATAATGAAGATATTGGAAAAATTTTAATTGATAACAAATATCCTTTTGCTCTGATTAAAATAAATAATGAAAATAAAAACAATATTAAGAATAAAGAACTAAAAACTGATACAGCAACTTTTAAAGTAGAAATTCCTAATTGGCTGGTAATTTAAAAATAATATAGATTTTAATAATTTAATTTATTGGCAAAGCTTAACGATTAAAAAATAAAGCTCCATTCCTACGTTTTGGTAAAAAAAAGTAATGGAAATTAATATAAGTATAAGAACTATCCACAAAAAGATTTTGGTTTTACTCATGCTATTTGTTGTTTTGTATTAACGTTAATTGTTTTCTCTTCAATTGGGTAATTAATAATTGCACCAATCACTCCAAGAGCAATAGAAATATACCAAACTATATTGTAAGAGCCTGTTAAATCATAAACTCTTCCGCCTAGCCAACCGCCAACAAAAGCTCCTATTTGATGAAATAAAAAAGCAATTCCATAGAGCATGCTCATATTTTTTACTCCAAAAACTGTAATAATTGTTCCTTGAGTTGGAGGAATTGTAGACAACCATATAACTCCCAAGATGGCTGCAAAAACGTAAGCTGAAATATTAGTCACCGGAAATAATAAAAAAATTAAAATAACTAGCGCTCTTATTCCGTAAATGTAACTTAAAATTAAAGGCTTTCGAATTCTTGACCCAAAAAAACCGGTAAAATAAGTTCCAAAAATATTAAATAAACCAATTAACGATAAAAATACTGTTCCGCTACTTGCGGACAATCCTTTATCAATTAAAAAAGCCGGTACGTGCGTCATAATAAACAAAATATGAAATCCGCAAATAAAAAAACCTAGGCACAACAACCAATATCCTTTGTGTTGTATTGCTTGAACTAAAATTTTCTTTAGACTTAAATCTGGAGAATTGTCTTTAGTAATTTTTTTTTCAAATAGAGGAAATGAAAATATAAGCATCAACAAAGATAGAGCAGATAAAATAGTAAAAGCTAAGATTGCTCCAAACTTTTGAATAAGAACTAGAGATATCGGTAACATTACAAATTGACCAATTGATGCAAATGACATTGCAATTCCAATTGCTAAACTTCTTTTTTCAGCTGCAACCGATCTGCTAATTGTTCCGAATACTGGAAATGTAACTCCAGCCATTCCAATTCCAACGATACTCGCCGCAATAAAAAATCCTAATTTTGTTGAAAGTGAAGCCATTAAAAATAGTCCAAGAGAATAAAGTATTGCTCCAACTAGAACGACAAATCCAGATCCAATTCTATCTGAAATTCTACCTGCAAAAGGTTGCATTATACCCCATAATAAATTCTGAGATGCTATTGCTCCTGCGAAAACTTCTCTACCCCAACCATTCGATTTGCTAATAGGGAGTAAAAAAATTCCAAACGAGTGCCTAATGCCAAAACCTAGTAGCAATAAGCCACACCCGGCAAACAAAATAAAAGTTGAATTTTTAAAACGATCTAAAGATTTGAACATAAATGCCAAATAAATATTGCTATTATAAATTCACTTTTTACTACTATTCTTATGGCGGGGCTAGAGAGACTTGAACTCTCAATGGATTACTCCACTTGGCCCTCAACCAAGCTTGTTTACCAATTCCAACATAGCCCCAGATTTGCCCTATATTTAAAGTAAATATTACATGTACTATAATTAATTATTTATTTAGAATAAAAAATATGTCTTCCATATTAGAATTTACTAAAGAAATTGAAAAAAATACTTCATCTATTTACGATAAAATTAAAGATGTGATTCCTAAAATTGAGTGGCCCTTATACGCTCCTTTTATTGACAAAATTAATCATTTAAAAAAAATTAAGAACGCAGTTATCCTAGCTCATAACTATCAAACACCAGAAATATATCATGGGGTAGCTGATATTGTTGGCGACTCTTTATCTCTTGCTATTGAAGCGAGTAAAACAAAAGCAGATATTATTATCATGGCTGGAGTTCATTTTATGGCTGAAACTGCAAAAATTATGAACCCTAACAAAAAAGTTTTAATTCCAGATCTTGGAGCTGGCTGTTCTCTTGCAGAATCTATAACTGCTGAAGATATTAAAAAATTAAAAAAACAGTACCCAGGCGTGCCAGTTGTAACTTACGTTAATACTTCTGCTGAAGTAAAAGCTGAAACAGATATATGTTGCACCTCAGCAAATGCAGTAAAAGTTGTTGAATCGCTTGGAGTAAATGAAGTTATTTTTTTACCTGACGCTTATCTTGCAAAATACGTTGCATCAAAAACAAAAGTTAAAATTATTTCATGGCATGGAACATGTATGGTTCACGAACAATTTACTTCCAAAGAGTTAAATGACCTTAGAAAAAATTATCCTGATTTAGTAATTGTATCTCATCCAGAGTGTCCACCTAAAGTTATAAAGGCATCAGATTTTACAGGATCAACTTCTGGCATGATTAAATATGTTCAAGATAAAAAACCTAAAAATGTATTCTTAGTTACAGAATGTTCTATGAGTGATAACGTGCAAGTTGATAATCCAGATACTAATTTTGTAAGACCATGTAATTTGTGTCCGCATATGAAAAAAATTCAACTTCCAAAAATTTATGATTGCTTAATGAACGAAACTAATGAAGTGTTAATCAACAAATCTGTCATTGATAAAGCGAAACTTGCGGTCGAGAAAATGATTAGAGTTGGTCGGGAATCAAATCTTTCTTAATGGATAGTCTGCATTCAACTGATGTTATTGTTATTGGATCAGGAATTTCTGGACTAATGACTGCTATATGTTTGCATCCCAGAAAAGTAACACTTATTTCAAAAAAAAAATTAGGTGAGGCATCATCTAGTGCGTGGGCTCAGGGTGGAATTGCTGCCGCGATTGGAAAAGATGATAACGCTACTATTCATTTTGAAGATACCATAAGAGCAAGCGCTGGTTTAAGTGATGAAAAAATTGTAAAAATAATTACAGAAGAAGCAGCTAAAATCATTAAATTTCTTGAGGAAAAAGGCGTTAATTTTGACAAAGATTACACTAATAATTTTTTAGCGTCTCAAGAAGCTGCTCATACAAGGCGTCGAGTACTTAAAGTAAATGGAGATAGCTCAGGCAGAGAAATTATCAAAAGCTTAATTGAAAATATTTCAAAATTAGAAAATGTAACAGTACTTGAAAATATTACTGTTGATGAAATTATTACTGAAGATAATAAAGTTCTTGGAGTTATTGGTCGTCATTTAGGTCAAAATGTTGCTGACAACGTTACATTCTTTAAAGCACCTAACATCGTAATTGCAACAGGAGGTCTGGGCAGCATGTATGAACACACTACAAATCCTAGAGATATTTATGGTGAAGGAATTGCAATGGCCGCAAGAGCAGGTGCTATATTATGTGATATGGAATTTGTACAATTTCATCCAACAGGCATGGATGTAGGTTTAGATCCAACGCCACTACTCACAGAAGCGTTAAGAGGAGATGGTGCAAAATTAGTTGATGAAAATGACTTTGAATTTATGAAAAAAGTTCATCCAAATGGTGATCTGGCACCACGTGATATTGTTTCGAGAGAACTGCAAAGACTTAAAGATTTAGGACATTCTACTTTTTTAGACTGCAGATATTTTACTAATGAACAAATGATGAATTCATTTCCAAGCGCTTATTCTTTTTTAAAAAAAGCAAATATAGATTTTACAAAAGAAAAGATTCCAGTAACACCTGCTGCACATTATCACATGGGTGGAATACTAGTGGATAGCGAAGGTAAAACTTCAATTGAAGGTCTCTGGGCATGTGGCGAGGTATCCTCGACTGGTGCGCATGGCGCAAATAGACTTGCTTCAAATTCATTACTCGAAGCTTTTGTTTTTGGAAAAATAATTGCTAAATCAATAAATTCTAAAATAATAAAAGTCAAAGATTTACCATGGATAAATGTTCAAAAATATTTACCAAAAGAAAAAACAGCATCACGTGTTCGAGCTAAAAAATATATTTGGCAACTTAGAAGTGTAATGAATGATTTAGTTGGTGTTTACAGAAATGAACAAAAATTAAAAAAAGCTTTTGTCGAAATAGACAGAATTGAAAGAGAAGCAAAACACTTATCTGCTAAACTTAAAGATATGATTTTAGTTGCACGTTTTGTTACTTATGCTGCTTTACTTAGGAAGGAAAGCAGAGGAGCGCATTTTAGAAGTGACTATCCAAATTCAAATAATAACTATTTAAATAGACGGAAGACTACTTTAAAAGAATTAAACGATTTTTTGTCGTCTAAAGAATACTTAGAAAAAGTCGCATAATTCAATGATAAAATCAAAACTTATCAATAGTAGCTACATCAAAAATTGTGTTAGTGCTGCACTATTTGAAGATTTGGCATCAAAAGATATTACAACAGAGTTATTAGTTAATAAAAGTTCAATTACTTCTGCTAAATTAATTGCAAAAGAAGATGGTATTATAGGCGGATTAGATTTTACTGAAGAGGCATTTAAACAGATAGATAAAAAAACTAAATTTAAAAGAAAGTTTCAAGAAGGTTCAATAATTAAAAAAAATGCTGTAGTCGCTGAAATAAAAGGATTAACTGGTTCAATTCTAAAATCTGAAAGAACTGCAATTAATTTTTTAGGGTTTATTTCTGGAATCGCAACTACAACTAACCATTTTGTAAATATGGTTAAAGAATATAAAACTAAAATTTGTTGTACTCGCAAAACAATTCCAACACTAAGAGTAATACAAAAATATGCTGTAACATTAGGTGGTGGAATTAATAATAGATATAATTTATTTGATGAAATATTTATTAAAGATAATCATATCTCAGCATCTCAAAATATTTTTGATCTTGTTCAAAATTCGTTAAAACTAAATAAAAGTGGAAAAATTATTACAGTTGAAGTTGACAAAATTAGTCAACTAGAAATTATTAAAGATTTAAGTTTTAATAGATTATTATTTGATAATATGAAGCCAGATGAAATTAAAAAAGCGCTAGTGTTAGTTGGTAATAAATTTGAAACTGAAGCATCTGGCAACATTACTGAAAAAAATATTATTGATTATGCAAAAACAGGGGTAGACAGAATATCAATTGGCAAAATTACACATAGTCCAAAAAACTTGGATATCTCTTTGGATTTTTAACCAAATTTAATTTTAGCAATTAATATAAGAGAAGCTAAAATAAGCGTTACAAAATTTGCGATAATAATAGGAAAATTTTTAAGCAGAATTCCAAAAATCAACCATCCCGCAACTCCAATAGTAAAAAGTGTAAACATTAAAAAAGAAATATCTTTAGTACTTTTTGATTTCCAAGTTTTAATAACTTGAGGAATAAAAGAAATAGTTGTGCACACTCCTGAAAATATTCCAACATAGTTAATTATATTATTCATTATTTTATAATGAATATCAGATTTGATTAATTATATGTCGGTTTTCTTCTATAATCTTTCTGACCTTGGCTTTGAAATTCTTTTCTTCGATAATCTTTTTGATATTGTCCCTGAGATTCTTTTCTTCTGTAGTCTTTTTGTCCTTCTTTTTTATAATTTTTTACCACTTCTGCTCCCTCTTTACGTCTAAAATTCTTATTATCTCTATCTTCTTTTCGTGGTTCAAAACGTCTCTCTCCAAAATTGCGACTGTGAGTTCTTTTTTTATGATCAAAGCTTCTTCCCAGTCTTCTTCTGCTTGGTTCTTTTCTCGAATTGCCTTTATTAAAATTACTTCTTCCTTGATTATGATGTCTTGAGTTATCTCTTTTCTTTGTTGGATCTAATAGAGTTTCAATTGCATGCCATTTTTCTCGATCGCTATTAGTTATAAAACTTAAAGTTGAACCTTCAGCTCCAGCTCTGGCAGTTCTTCCCATTCTATGGATATAATCTTCTGCAACTTGTGGCAGATCATAATTAATAACATGCTCAATGTGAGGAACGTCTAAACCACGTGCAGCAATGTCAGTTGCAACAAGAATTGTAAATTTTTTATTTCTATAAGCCTGCATGACTGTATTTCTTTTACTTTGTCTTAAATTTCCATGAAGCGCATCTGCTTTAAAATTTTCTTTACAAAGTTTTTGTGCAAGATTTTTTGAATTATGTTTTGTTTTAACAAATATTAGTACTGATCCTTTTCTTGCTTGTAACTGCTTGATAAGTTCTGAATATTTTTGCTCTTGGTTAATTCGAATTATTTCTTGTTTAATGTTTGCAGACAAAACATTTGTTGCGCCTATAGAAACTCTTTCTGGATTTCTTAAATATTTTGCTGACATTTTTATAATGCTCTCTGGTAGAGTTGCTGAAAACATTAAAGTTTGCTTATGCACTGGTAAATGTTTTAAGATTCTATCAATTTGAATACCAAATCCCATATCAAGCATTCTGTCTGTCTCGTCTAAAACTAAAAAATTTGTCTCACTTAATCTTAAAGATTTTCTATCTAGATGATCATTAATTCTTCCTGGAGTTCCAACAATTATTCTTGGACGCATCTTTAGCTGTCCTAACTGTTTATACATAGACTCGCCTCCTATTAAGCAAGCTGCTTTTATAGAATTATTTTTTCCAAGTAATAATGTGATAACAGCTAACACTTGCTTTGCAAGTTCTCGCGTTGGAGTAAGTATTAATGCGGTATGCTGTTTAGAATGTGACAATTTTTCAATCATCGGAATACTATAAGCTGCTGTTTTTCCTGTTCCGGTTTGAGCAGAGCCTAAAATATCTTTGCCTTCTAGCGCTAAAGGAATAGATTTTTCCTGTATGGGTGTTGGTGTTATAAAATTCATTTTTGCTAATGAACTTTTTAAACTCTCAGAAAGACCTAAATTTTGAAAACCTGACATAAAATTTACTTATTATTTAATAATTGAGCGAAGGTTTATCAGTAAACGAGGGTATTGATAGTTATTAGTTCTTTATCGAATATTCTTGCTAAAAATAAGCCTAATTTTATGATAATCTATAGAAATTCAAAATATTTATGAATAAAAATTATAGTATTAAAGAAATTTTAGAAGCAACAAAACAGCTTAACAAAATAGATATTCGAATAAATAGCCAAACTCAAAACATTGATTCATTAAAATTTTCTAAAATTGGAACATTTAATAATATAAAAACTAGTCCCTTAAAAGTTACAAATATAATTAACAATTCAAATATAAAACCTTTGATTTTAAATAATATTTTAAGTGATAAGGACGTATTGATACTTAATAGATTGGTTTAATTTTAAAAATTGAATAAGAATTAAAGAATAATGATTATAACTTGTGAATGTAAAAAATATAAGTATTTAGTTAATGCTGAAGATATTGGCCCAACTGGAAGATTAGTGCAATGTGGAATGTGTAGCAAACAATGGTTTCAGGAAGCCGCAACTAATGAACAAATTAAAACATCAAATGAAATTCAAAAGCAAATAGCTAAACAAGATAACAATAAAAAATTAAGTCCAAAGAATGTGCCTGCTAAGTACAATGAAAAACAAACTACTTTTGACATAGTTTTTTCTTTGATCTTAGTAGCTGTTCTTTGTCTTATTGTAATAAGTGATATTTTTCGAAAACAAATTTTAAACTTTAGCCAAAATTTTAATAGTTATTATGATATTTTAGATCTTGCTAAAGAATATATAGATTATTGCGTACAAAGAATACTTAACATGCTTAATATTTGATAATTTAATATGAGCTTAACAATTGGTTTAATATTATTTGTTGTTGGAATTGCAGCAACAATAATATTTTTTGCTTTTTTATCCTGGATTGAAAAAAAATAATTAAAAATTATTTTGTAATAGTTGTTGGATGCCAGCCCCATATTAACATAATTGCAATATACCCTACAATATAAGCAAATGTTACATGCCATCCATCTTTTAGCCACAGCTTTGTTGATTTTGCCTTTGGAAATAAATTAACTACCGCAACTCCAGCTGAAGAACCAAACCAAATCATTGAACCGCCATAGCCAATACAATATGCCAGCATTCCCCAATCATAATTTCCTTGTTTGATTGCAAGCGAAGTAAGTGGAATATTGTTTACAAATGCAGACAAAAATCCAACACCAAGAGTTGAAATAGATGATGCTTTGGGTAAGTTTTCAACTGGCATCAGTGAAGTTGTAAAAATTAAAGCTAATAAAAATAAACTACCTTTAAATGCTCCTGGAATTAAGGACCACTTTGGTTTTCTAAGAGGAATAGTTAAAATTAAAACTGCCCATATAGACAGTCCGATAAATGGTAAGGAATTTGAAATATCACTATATTTTAAATTAATTATAAGATTAATCCAAATTGCAGCAACTAAAATAAAAAAAACTATAAAAATTCTAGACCAGTCTAATCTATTAGACTTTTTATTATTTATAATTATGGGCTGATAAGTGTGTTGCTGACGCGAAGCAAAATAACTTGATACAATTAAAGCTGCAATCGCTGCTATATAACCATGAAATACCTCTGCAGGAGAAATACCTGCAATCCACATCATTGTAGTTGTAGTATCTCCTACAACGCTGCCAGATCCTCCAGCATTTGATGCGGCAACAATTGATGCTAAATACCCAATATGAACTTTTTTATTGAAAAGATTTGATGCAATAGTAGCTCCAATAATTGCTGCGGCAATATTATCTAGAAATGACGAAATAAAAAAAACAAAAACAAGTAGAATAAATCCACCAACCCAACTTTCTGGCAAAATTTTTGCAACACTGTTTGTAATATTACTTTTAGAGAAATGATCGGAAAGCAATTCAAAACCTACTAACAACATAAGTAAATTAACAATGTTCACCCATTCAGTTTTGCAATGAAGTAAAAATCCTAGAAAACCCTGACCTTCATGAAAACCTGTAAAAAAGATCTTATATAAAGAAACAACAACAAGTCCTAAAGTAGAACTAATTAAAACTTTATCTGAAAATATAGCAACTAATAATAGTATTATTGCAAAAAAATAAAATTCAAGTTGAATTCCAAAAATCATAAATTTTTTAAAGTTAAATAGTAAACTAATTTGCAAAGCTTGTAGTGTAAAGATAGTTTTGTTAAAGTTTACGTAGACGTTTTATGCAAGATTGGAGCATTTATTAATCAAGAACTTTTAACTACTCGTAAAGCAATTTCTGTATTTATTATTTTTGCTTTTGCTTATTTTTTATCAACAGTTTTAAGAGCTGTCACAAGCACTCTTTCTCCTGTGCTTATTAATGAATTTCATCTTCAAGCACGTGATCTTGGATTGCTATCAGGAGGATATTTTTTTGGCTTTGGGCTAATGCAATTACCTAATGGTGATTGGATTGATAAATATGGACCTCGTAAAATAATCTTAGTTTTAATGGCTATTGCTTTTCTAGGTTGTTTAGCTTTTTCATTCTCAAGTAATTTTATATATTTACTGGCTTCAAGAACATTGATCGGTGTTGGTGTCAGCGCTTGTCTAATGGCACCACTTACTGCTTTTAGAAAATGGTATTCTAAAGAAGAATTTCAGCGATGCTATTCTTTGATGTTAATGGCAGGTTCAACTGGAATTTTAGCCTCTACTCTTCCTGTACAATGGTTACTTACGATTGTTGGATGGAGAAAAGTATCTCTCGTAATTGCAATTTTAGTTTTATTATCTTTTTTACTCGTTTTGGTATTCATTCCCAATTGGAAAAATATTCACGAAAAAAAATATGAGAAAATGAATATTATTGAAAGTTATTTACCAGTTTTAAAAGATTCATATTTTAAAAGTATAATACTTATCGGTTTTTTTAATTACGGAGGATTTCTTGCCGTACAAACGTTATGGGCAGCTCCATGGCTAATAAAAGTTAGCGGTTATACTGAAATTCAAACTGCTGTAGGATTGTTTTGGCTTAATCTTGCGATGTTATTAACTTATTTACTTACAAGTTTTATTAATCCTTACATTTCAAAAAAAGGAATTGGTGACGAAAAATTAATTAATTATGGATTGCCTTTAAGCTTTTTTACTTTGTTAATTACAATTATTTTTGCACAAAGTTCAGGTTGGGTACACTGGACACTATTTTGCATTTTTAGCATTGTGTCAACATTTGCCCAGATTGGAATTATGCTTCATTTTCCAAATACTATTTATGGAAAAGCATCTTCCGCTTTTAATTTAACAGTATTCTTAGGAGTATTTGCAATTCAATGGGGTATTGGTTTAATTATTGATTTATTAAAATTTTTGAAATTTTCTGAAGTAGCTTCTTATCAAGGAGCGTTTTCAGTATTTTTAATATGCCTTATAGGATCTTATTTATATTTTCAAAAACACAAAATAAAGATTTAAATATATTATTTTGTTTTTAAAATTTTATATTTGGAAATTATTAAGGAAGGAACTTAAAAGTGCCGATTTACACCGGCACTTTTAAAATAATTACATCTTTGCAGGTTTTAATGCAGCATTAGCAGCTTTGATTGATTTTACACAATCTGCTTCTTTTTTAGCAGCTAAAGCATCGCCAGCAGCTTTACGTGCAGCGTTTGCTTTTTCTACAGCAGCTTTATCAGCTTTTGTAGTTTTTATAGCAGCATCAAATTTTGCAATCTGATCAGCACAAGTTGGTGCAGCGTTTGCAAATGACGCAAACAACATAGTTGCAAGAACTATCGATAGTATTTTTTTCATTTGTTTTACTTAAGTTAAGTTTAATTAGTCGCGGAAATTATATAAAATACTAGTAGTTGTAAATAATTATCATGCAGTTGAAAAAGCTTATTTTATCTTATTTTTTGAACGTATTTTGGCTTGTGCAGCTGCCAGTCTAGCTATTGGAACTCTATAAGGAGAACAAGAAACATAATTTAATCCTGCATTATGACAGAAATCAATTGAATCTGGATCTCCTCCATGCTCACCACAAATTCCAAGTTTTAATTTCTTGTTCGTTTCTAAGCCACGTTCACAGGCAATTTTTATCAACTCCCCAACTCCATCGCGATCAATGCTTACAAATGGATCAACTTTAAATATTTTATTATCAACATAATCATCTAAAAATTTACCAGCATCATCCCTTGATAAACCAAATGTAGTTTGAGTTAAATCATTTGTACCAAAACTAAAAAAATCAGCGTGTTTAGCAATAGACTTTGCATTAAGAGCGGCTCTTGGAAGCTCAATCATAGTTCCAACTAAATACTCCACTTTAAATTTATTTTTTGTTTGTACTTCTGTTGCTATTCTTTGGACAAGTTCTCTTAAAATTTCTATTTCTTTTTCAGTTGAAACAAGCGGAATCATAATTTCAGGAATGACTGCCTCAATTTTTTTTTTCTGTAATTCATAAAGGGCTTCAAAAATTGCTCGGCATTGCATTTCATAAATTTCAGGAAATGAAATTGCAAGTCTACATCCTCTATGACCCAACATTGGATTCGCTTCATGTAAATAATTAATTCTATTTTTCATTTCCTGAACTGAGATACTTAAAGATTTAGCAACGTTTTCAATTTCTCTATCAGTGTGAGGTAAAAATTCATGCAATGGAGGATCTAATAATCTAACCGTCACGGGTAATCCTTTCATGATTGAAAAAATATCTATAAAATCTTTTTTTTGAAAAGGTAAAATTTTATTTAAAGCAACTAGTCTATCTTCTTTTGATTTTGCTAAAATCATTTGTCTTACATACAGGATACGTTCATCATCAAAAAACATATGTTCAGTTCTGCAAAGTCCTATTCCTTCAGCTCCAAATTCACGTGCTGTTTTTGAATCAAGAGGCGTTTCAGCATTTGTTCTAATTTTTAAAGTTCTGACTTCGTCTGCCCAACGCATAATTTCTGAAAAATCTCCTGAAATTTCAGGATTAATAGTTTTTACTTCTCCTAGCATTACTTCGCCTGTTGAACCATCTATTGTTATTGTATCTCCTTCTTTAACTTCATATTTATCAACGCGAAAAACTTTATTTTGATAATCTATTTTTATATTTCCAACTCCTGAAACGCATGGTCTGCCCATTCCTCTTGCTACGACTGCGGCATGACTAGTCATTCCACCTCTGCATGTTAAAATTCCAACAGCAGCGTGCATTCCGTGAATGTCTTCAGGGGATGTCTCAACTCTAACCAATATACTGTTTTGATTTTTTTCCTTTAAAGCCTGAGCGTCATCTGCGCTAAATGCAACTTTTCCAGTTGCGGCACCTGGTGATGCTGGCAAACCTTTAGCAATCACTATTTTTTTTGCTTTTGGATCTAATGTCGGATGTAATAATGTATCTAAAATTTTAGGATCAATTCTTAATAATCCCTCTTCTTTGTTAATTAATTTTTCTTTGACCATGTCAACTGAAATTCTAATTGCAGCTTTTGCAGTTCTTTTTCCAGATCTTGTCTGTAACATCCAGAGCTTTTTATTTTCTATGGTAAATTCGATATCTTGCATATCCCGATAATGCTGTTCTAAGTTTTTGTAAATTTTTGTAAGTTCAGCGAATGCCGTTGGCATTGTTTCTTCTAACGATAAATCTATTGAACCAGAATCAAGTCTTGCTTTTTTTGTAATGTTTCTAGGTGTTCGAATTCCAGCTACAACGTCTTCACCTTGTGCGTTAATTAAATATTCTCCATAAAAATTATTATCACCTGTTGATGGATCTCTAGTAAACGCAACTCCCGTGGCACAGTCATTGCCCATATTGCCAAATACCATTGATTGAATATTAACTGCTGTGCCCCACTCTTCAGGAATTCCGTTTAATTTTCTATATGTCTTAGCTCTTTGATTTTGCCAAGAATTAAATACTGCGCTGATTGCTCCCCATAACTGATCGTGCACATCTTGAGGAAATTCTTTTTTATTAAATTTCTTAACAATATCTTTATAGCTACTAACAATAGATTTCCAATCTTCAGCATCAAGATCTGTATCCGAAAGTACGCCTTTGGTTAATTTAAAATTTTCTAATAATTCTTCAAAATTATGATGATCAACTTCTAAAACAACATTGCTATACATTTGAATAAAACGTCTATAGCTATCAAATGCAAATGTTTCATTGTTGGTTTTTTTAATAAGTCCCTTAACCGTTTGATCGTTTAATCCAAGATTTAAAACTGTATCCATCATGCCCGGCATTGAAACTCTAGCACCTGATCGTACAGAGACTAGCAAGGGGTTATTTATATCGCCAAAATTTTTTCCTAAAATTTTCTCAATATTTTTAATTGCTACATTAACCTGATCTTTAAGATCATTAGGATATTTAAGATTATTTTTGTAAAATTCAGTGCAAACCTCTGTAGTTATTGTAAAACCTGGCGGAACAGGAAGACCTAATTTTCCCATTTCGGCTAGATTTGCGCCTTTTCCACCTAATAAATTTTTCTGCGAAACATTTCCTTCGCAATTTGTACTATTAAATTGATAAACCCACTTTGGCATTGTTATGTTTCAAATTTTGAAAAGTCAGTAAAAGTATCAAAGGTTTTACACAATAAAAAGAGTAACTCTAGTCTGTTTTTTTTTATCTGACTGTCTTCATCATTAACTTTTACATTATTAAAAAACTTATCCACAAGATTTCTAGAAGAAGCTAATAAATTAATAGTTTCATCAGTATTCCTCAAACGACTTGGAGTTGTATAGTGTTCTCGAATAACATTTATTTTTTCTAACAAATTATTCTCTTCGTTGTGTTTGAACAAAACTATTTCTGGTTCACCAAATAATTCTTTTTTTGTATCTTTTTTAAATTGGGAGACAATATTAGCTGCTCTTTTATATATAGAAATAATATCCTGCCCTTCTTTTGTTTTGATTGCTTTGTTTAAAATTTTAATTTTATTATAAAGAAGATAATAATCATCTGAACGATTATTTGTTAAAATAGACTCAATAACTTCTGATTTAATTTTTTGATCTTTTAATAAATTTTTAAATCTATCTCCTATAAAAGCTAATATCTCTTCAGTAAATTTTAAATTCTGCATATTGATACCTTGTGCAAGATATGAGTTTTTAGAATTATTTATTAATTCTTTTAGAGAAATAGATAATTTATTCTCAATTAAAATTCTTAAGATTCCCAACGCTGATCTTCTAAGTGCATAAGGATCTTTAGAACTTGTGGGTTTTTCATTTATTCCAAAAAATCCAACCAAGTTGTCAATTTTATCGCTTAAAGCAACTGCAATAGAAATTTTTTCTTTAGGGACTCTATCTTCTGGACCTAAAGGCAAATAATGATCAGCAATTGCATTTGCTATCTCAAGACTGAAGCCTTGTTGAATTGCAAAATATTTTCCGAGTACACCTTGGAGTTCAGGATATTCACTTACTAAATCAGAAACTAAATCCGCTTTACAAATTGATGCTGCAATTTCCGTATCATCTTTTTTGTACTTCGTAATATCCGCAATAAAAGAAGATAAAACTCTTATTCTTTGAGTCTTATCATAAACTGAACCTAAATTTTGATAAAAAACTATATTTTTTAATTTACTAACCTGTTTAACTAAATTTTGAAGTTTGTTTTTTTCCCAGAAGAATTTTGCATCTGTCAATCTTGCTGTAATAACTCGTTCATTTCCTATAATAATTTTTTTTGCAACATCTTGTTTATTTGCAATAACAATAAACGAATTGGTTAACTTATTATTTGTTAATGAACGCATTGAAAAATAACGTTGATGATGTTGCATCGTTAATATTAAAAGCTCCTCTGGTAACTTTAAAAATTCTTTGTCAAAATTACCTTTTAATACAACAGGATCTTCAACCAAGTTAACAACTTGACGCAAAAGTTTTTTATTAATTGTTAAATGACACTTATTTTTTTTCAATAAACTTTCTATATCTCTAGAGATCAGCGCTTCTCTATCAACGTTACTAAATATAATTTTCTTTGAAATTAATAATTTTTTATAATTGCTAAAATCTTTAATAACTACAGCTTTATCATCAAGTGGACCGTCCACATAAGTAAGAACTCCTGATTTGATATGAAAAAAATTAAAAGGAACTAATTGTTTATCAAATAAGCATAGAATAGACTTAAGTGGTCTTCCCCAAAAAAGATCGTAGTTAGCCCAACGCATTTTTTTTCTCCATGAAATATTAGTTAAAAATGATGGAATGTTTTTTTTTAATTCATCAACTACTAATTTTTCTTTTTTTTTGACTTTTGCAAAATAAAACTTTCCTTTGTCTGTTTCTTCCTCATATAAATCATTTTTTGCTAAACTATTAGATTTTAAAAAACCATTTAAAGCTTGTTCAGGCAAACCAACTTTTGGGCCTTTTAATACTTTAGCATCGGTTACAATTTTATCTATTAAATTAGAAAAATAAAAAATTAGTCTTTTAGGTGTTGAATATGACTGCACTTGAATTTTTTTTAAATTATTAATCTCAAAAAATTTATTAAAGTTTTCTACAATTGAATTTTTCGCCTCTTCTTGTAAAGCTGGCGGCATTTCTTCTGAATACAGTTCTAAAAATAACTCAGACATTAGTTAGAATTTCTAAGCCAAACTTCTGCAGTGTTTTTTACAAGCATTCTAATTTTATTAATAAAACCTGCTCGTTCAGTAACTGAAATAACTCCACGAGCATCAAGTGTATTAAAAAAATGACTTGCTTTTAAACATTGGTCAAATGCTGGCAACGCTAAATTTTTAGATAATAAATTATTGCATTCTTGCTCTGCCATAGTAAAAGATTTTAAAAGATTATCTGTATTTGCAACTTCAAAATTATATTGTGAAAATTCTTTTTCAGCTCTTTTGTATATGTCGCCATATTTGATACCTTCATTGTTCCACTGAATATCAAAAACACTATTAACGCCTTGTATAAACATAGTAATTCTCTCTAAACCGTAAGTAATTTCTGAAGAAACTGGCTTGCATTCAAAACCGGCCATTTGTTGAAAATAAGTAAATTGAGTAATCTCCATTCCATCACACCACACTTCCCAACCTAGTCCAGACGCTCCAAGCGTTGGGCTTTCCCAATCATCTTCGACGAAACGAATATCGTGTTCTTTGTGGTTAATGCCAAGCGTTGTTAAACTTTTTAAATACAAACTTTGCACATTTTCAGGTGAAGGTTTTATTAAAACCTGAAATTGATAATAATGTTGAAGACGATTTGGATTTTCTCCATAACGTCCATCTGTTGGACGACGAGTAGGTTGCACGTAAGCTGCTTTCCAGGGTTTTGGCCCTAGTGCTCTTAGCGTAGTTGCAGGATGAAAAGTTCCGGCTCCCATTTCAAGATCATAGGGCTGCATTATTACACAACCTTGGTCTGACCAAAATTTTTGCAATTTAAAAATAACTTCTTGAAATGTTAAAAAAGGAAGTTTTATTTTTTTTTTTATAGGTACAACAATTTTCTTAGTTTTCTTCGGTGTTACCATTTACAGGCCGTATCTATTCCAAATTGATCTAATCTCTAATTCATTACCAATTTCTGATAAAATGGTATTTGACAATTGAGACGATAATTTTCTTTTTAACCAACTTTGCGGTTGTTCAAATTTTTTAATCTTAATATCTTTACCAAATTGATTTTCAATTATATCTTGCAAAGTTCCAACTCCATCAATTAGTCCTAGTTCTGCAGATTTTTTGCCTGACCAAAATTCTCCTGAAAACAATATTTTAAAGTTTTCTTCTTTTAATTTGTTTTTTCTACTTTTTTTTACCAGATCTATAAATTCATCATGCAAATCTTTTTGTATATTTTTTAATTTTTCAATATCTTCTTTTTTTTCTTCTAAAAAAGGATCTAAAATGCTTTTGCTTTCACCGGCAGTATGAATTCTTCTTTCTACTCCAATCTTTTTAATTAAATCTGTAAATCCAAAAGCTGCATAAATAACTCCAATTGAACCAACAATTGAGTTCGCATTTGCGTAAACTTCATCACCCGCACACATTAACATATATCCACCTGAGGCAGCGACATCTTCAGCATAAGTAATTACTTTAATATTTTTCTTTTGCGCTTCTTTTCTAATTAAATTAAAAATCAAATTTGATTGAACTGGTGAGCCTCCTGGAGAATTTATAGAAATAACTACAGCCCTAGTACCTTTTAAATCAAAAGCCTTTTTTATAATTTCACCTTGATTAGAAAGACTCATTCCTTGATTAAATCGTCCTACAGAACCAATGACGCCATTTAATCGAAGATAGGAAATAACTGGTTTTTTCTTAAAAAATAACATTTCGTCTGAGCTATTGTTAGACATTTATTGTCAGTATTTCAACAAATAAAGATTTATAAAAGTCTGGTAATAAATGATTTCATATTTCTATTTAAATAATGCTAGAAATGTAATGTGAAAAATAACATTCTAGAAATACAAAAATTCCAAGATAGAAATCCATTCGAATCTTTTAAAAAAAAATTTATTGAAGAACTCGATAAAGTTGAAAAGTTTAAAAAACTAAAACTTAATAGTAATGTACCATTAGTAAGCGAAATGTCAGATTATCAATTAAATACGGGCGGAAAAAAATTACGCTCTATTTTAACTTTAGCTAGCTCAGCTCTTAATAATTATAAAGGAGAAGACCATTTTAAATTGGCAGCTTGCGTAGAACTCATTCATAGCGCTACTCTATTGCATGATGATGTTATTGATAATGGCAAGATCAGAAGAGGAAAAAAAACGTCAAATATTATTTGGGGTAATCATACATCAATTTTAGTAGGTGATTATTTTTTAAGTAGATGTTTTGAAATTATGGTTGAAGTTGGCTCGCTTGAAATATTAAAACTTTTATCTTCTGTTTCATCTGAAATATCGCAAGGAGAAGTACTTCAATTACAACATCAATTTCAAGTTGATATCACTGAACAAGTTTACTTAAAAATTATAAATCAAAAAACTGCTTCATTATTTGGAGCAGCCCTAAGAGTTGGCGGATGTCTAGCCAATAAAAATGAAAATGAAAAAGAGGCTCTACAATCATACGGTCTTAACTTAGGAATTGTTTTTCAGATCAGTGATGATATTTTAGATTATCAATCTACTTCAAATTTTGGAAAAGATATCGGAAACGATTTTTATGAAGGCAAAATAACTTTGCCTGTAGTTATTTTATTTCAAAAATCTACGGAAATAGAAAAAAAAGAAATAAAAGAATTATTTAAAAAAACCGCAAGAACATCTTTTGATTTTGATAGAATTATTAAATTATTAAATAAATACGACGTTCTTAATATCTGCAAAAAAAGAGCTGAACATTTTGCAAATGTCTCTTCGGACTCAATTGGAGTTTACAAGGAATCTTCTATAAAGGAAAATTTACAATCCTTGCCCTTTTATCTAATCAACCGATCACATTAGTTATATAAATTGAACTATTAAGATAAAGAGCAAATATAGTCCAAGCTAAATATGGCAGCATAAGCAATACTGCTACTTTGCTGTGTCTTGAATAAAGAAATATTAAATAAATAATAAATCCAATAATTGCAGAGATTACAAACGTTCCAAGAAAAATTTGTTTGTAATAAAAAAAAATAAAGCTCCAACTTGAATTAATTAATAGATGAATAAAATAAACTACTAAAATTGATTTTAAATCATTACTTCTTTTGTAAGCAAGCCAAGCCGCTACTGCCATCATAGTGTAAAGAATAGTCCAGACTGGTCCAAATACCCAATTAGGAGGATTAAAAGCTGGCTTAATTAAATTCTCATACCAAACATCAATACTCGCTTTAGTAATTAATCCACCTGGAAAAGTTACTGCATAAGTAAAAAATAAAATAGCTATTAAACTAATATAATGATGGTTATTTTTTTTTTTAATTTTTTTCATTTAAACAAACTTTATATAAAATAAAACTAACGCTGTTACTATATGTCCATAATAAGTTGTATTTACAAAAATTCTTAAAATAAAACGATGATCGTCCTTAATTTTCAAAAAATTACAAAGAACATTTCCTGGATTATATAATATTTCAAACTTCAAATATGAACTTTCTTTCTTTAAATTAATATTACTTTTTTTATCTGTTAATTATTAAACACTCGTTTTCTAAGCTTTATTTACGATTCTTGCAATTATCGTTAGATTTACAAAACTCAATGATTATTGAAAATTATTGATATTAATATGAAAAAAAAGTTTTACTATTGTTGTAATTACACTTAATAGAAAGAAATATGAAAATAGGTTTTGTTGGCGTTGGAACAATTGCAACAGCTGTGATTGAGGGAATTTTTAAAGCCAAAATTAAAATTGGGCAAATTATTGTTTCTCCAAAAAACTATAAAAACGCTAAACTTTTACAAAAAAAATTCAAAAAAATTAAAATAGCTAAGTCAAATCAAGAGGTACTAGATAAATCTGATTGGATATTTTTAGCCGTAACCCCAAAAATTGGCAAAAAAATATTAAATGATTTAAAATTTAATAAAAAAAATACAATTATAAATTTTATCTCAACTATTCATAATCACGAATTAAGAAAAATTATTTCTCCAGCGTCTAAGATTTTTAAAATAGCCCCTCTACCTATGATTAAACACAATCTTGGACCTATTATCATTTATCCAAAAAACAATGATGTTGAAAAATTCTTTAAAAAATTAGGCTATGTAATTTCTACAAATAATGAAAACATGAGCAAAAAATTATGGGTTATGACTTCATTTATGGCAACTTATTTTAAAATTTTTAATACAGCGCATGAGTGGTTGATTAAAAAAGGGATAAATAAGAAAATATCAAAGGATTATCTAAATAATCTTTTTGCAGCTCTTATATTTGAGAATTATAAAAATAAAAATTCAGGAACTTCAAAAATGTTAGCTGAATTTCAAACAAAAGCTGGAATTAATGAAGAATTTATAAACAGAGCAAAAAAAGCTAGAATTTTTAAAAACCTAAATAAAGGTTTTGATAAAATTTATAATCGGATTAAATAGTCTCAAGGATATAAAATTTGTTTTTTCCAACTAGATCCAAATTTTTTATATTTTAATCTTTCATGAATTCTATTTTCTCCGTCTAACCAAAATTCAATTTCTTTAGGCTGCAACGCCCAACCTGACCAATACGGTGGTCTCGGTACTTTTCTATTTTCTGGAAATTTTTTTTTAAACTCTTGAATTTTTTTTAACAGATCAGCTCTTGATTGCATCGGTGCTGACTGTATTGAAGCCCATGCTCCAATTCTACTACCATAAGGTCTTGAGTTAAAATATTGATCAGCAATTTTTTTTGACACTTTTTTAACCATACCATCTACTCTCACTTGTCTTCTTAAACTCTTCCAATGAAAACACATTGAAGCTTTTGGGTTTTTAATTAATTCATGACTTTTTTTACTTTTTAAATTTGTATAAAAAATAAACTCCTTACCGGTTAGTCCTTTTAAAAGAACCATACGAACAGATGGTTGTTTTTTAGAGTCTGCTGTTGCAAGCGCTAATGCATTCGGATCGTTAATTTCAGTTTTTTTTGCTTTTGCCATCCAAACTTTAAATAGCTCAAATGGATTTTTCTTATTAAGAAAACAGGCATTCAGTTCAACTTTATCTAATTTATTTTTTTTTTGATTCATAATTAACTAAAAATACTCTATAAAATAAGTTTAATGTCATTTAATACTTTTGGAAAGCTTTTTAGATTTACGACTTGGGGTGAATCCCATGGACCGGCGATTGGATGTGTCGTTGATGGTTGTCCTCCTAATATAAATTTATCTGAAAAAGATATTCAGATAGAACTAAATAAAAGGAAGCCTGGCCAATCTAAATTCGTAACCCAAAGAAAAGAAAAAGATCAAGTTGAGATTTTATCTGGCGTTTTTGAGGGAAAAACTACAGGCGCTCCAATCTCAATGATTATTTTCAATGAAGACACGCGATCAAGAGATTACGAGACAATTAAGAATAAGTTCAGACCTGGTCACGCAGATTTTACTTACTTTAAAAAATATGGAATTCGCGATTATCGCGGCGGAGGGAGACAATCCGCTCGAGAAACAGCATCTCGAGTTGCAGCGGGTGCTATTGCTAAAACAGTACTTATTAAATTGTTAGGTAAAAAATTCAATATTACAGGTGGTATCACTCAGATTGGACCATTAATGATTAATCAAGCACATTGGAATGATCGTGAAATTAGAAAGAATCATTTCTTTTGTCCCGACAAAGAAACAGTTCCTGTTTGGGAACAATATCTTCTAGATATTAGAAAAGCCGGAAACTCATGTGGAGCAATTATCGAGTTAAGGGCAAGAGGTGTGCCTGTTGGATTAGGAGCTCCTATTTACTCTAAGCTTGACCAAGATATTGCAAGCGGACTCATGAGTATTAATGCAGTTAAAGGTGTAAATATTGGAGCAGGAATGAATGCTGCAAGTTTAACGGGCGATACGAATTCTGATCAAATTCGAACTAAAAATGGTAAGATTCAATTTCAATCTAATCATGCTGGTGGAATTTTAGGTGGCATTTCTACAGGCCAAGAAATTGTAGTTTCTTTTGCAGTTAAGCCAACTTCTTCAATTTTAAAATCAAGAGATACAATTGATACTAAAGGAAAAAATACAAAAATTTCTGTTCATGGACGGCATGATCCTTGTGTAGGAATTAGAGCGGTTCCTATCGGTGAAGCTATGCTTGCTTGCATTCTTTTAGATCATTTGATGATGCACAAAGCACAATGCGAAAATTAAATTATGGTCTTACTCAAAGACAATCCTAACAATAATAACAAACCTATTATTACTTATTATATTATAACAATTAGTATTATTGTTTTTTTAATTCAACTAACTCTTCCAGGAAATACTTCCGGAGAATTATATTATACTTTTGGATTAATTCCTTCTAAGTTACTTGGAAAGGTTTTCCCTGAACAATTAAATAAAATAAATCCTTATCTAACTTTTTTTACTTCAATATTTTTACATGTAGGTTTTTTACATCTGTTATTTAATATGTCTTATCTTTGGATTTTTGGAAGAAAAGTTGAATATAAAATAGGAAAATTAAAATTTGCAATAAGTTATTTTGTATATGCAATTATAACAGGTATTGTTCAAATTTTATTTGGGTTTAGCTATAATCTTCCAATGATTGGCGCAGATGGTGCCATTAGTGGATTACTTGGCGCTTATATTATTGAATATCCTAAAAAAACTAAGAGTTATTATTCTATAGCTTTCTGGTTTATATTTCAGTTCATTGTCGATCAAGCCAGATACAATTTAAATGGAGAAATTGATTACGGTGTAAAAATGTACACTTTCATATTTGCGGCTTTTATTACTTTTGCTTTTAAGAGATTAACTTATCCACAAAAATAAAACCTTAATAGCTTCGATGTTCACCTTTTGATTCCTATTTGATTCTATTTTGAATCAAACTTTCTACCCTAAAGAGTGTATGTAAATAAATTAAGCCATGTTTCTTAGTACGTACTGAAGAATGCCGCCATGCTTGTAATATTCAGTCTCGTTATCAGTATCGATTCTAGAAAGAACATTAATTTTTTTAGAACTTCCATCTTCATATAAGAATTCAACTGTTACCTCTTCTCTAGGTTTTAAACCTTTCTCAACATTTAAAATATTTATAATTTCAGATCCTTTTAAATTTAAAGTTTTTCTAGAAAAACCTTCTTTAAACTGAAGTGGCAAAATTCCCATACCAACCAAATTAGATCTATGAATTCTCTCAAAACTTTCTGCAATAACAGCTTTGACTCCTAGAAGTTTTGTACCTTTTGCAGCCCAATCACGGGATGAGCCTGTTCCATATTCTTTTCCTGCAACTACAACAAGGTCGGTTCCTCTTTTTTGATATTCCATAGAAGCATCAAATACCGGCATTACTTTTTTATCAGGATGAAGCATTGTAACTCCGCCCTCTATACCTGGCACCATTTCATTTTTAATTCTAATATTTGCAAACGTTCCTCGCATCATTACTTCGTGATTTCCTCTTCTTGCTCCATAAGAGTTAAAATCTTTTTGCAGTACTTGATGCTGCATAAAATAATCCCCTGTTGGTCCAGACTTTTGAATAGACCCTGCTGGAGAGATATGATCTGTTGTAATTGAATCCGCTAAAATAAGAAGAGGTCTTGCATTTTTAATTATTTTAAATCCCTCTGGCTTGTCAGGTAAATTTTCAAAAAATGGTGGTCGTTTAACATAGGTTGACTTTTGATCCCAATCATAAATACTGCTCGCAACCGTTTTAATTTTCTGCCAACTAGCTGGGCCTTCCGACACGTTGTGATAACGAGATCTAAACATTTGCGCTGTAATTGAAGTTAAAATTGTATCTGCAATCTCTTTATTAGATGGCCAAATATCTTTTAGGAATATATCTTTTTCATTTTTATCTTTACCAAGTGAGTCTTTATAAAGATCAACTGTCATAGCGCCTGCGATAGCGTATGCTACAACAAGTGGAGGTGACGCTAAATAATTTGCCTTAACTTGCGGATGCACTCGTCCCTCAAAATTTCTATTTCCTGAAAGAACTGACGCCACATATAGCTCGCCTTTTGTAATTGCATTATTAATATTATCATTTAATGGCCCTGAATTTCCAATACAAGTCGTGCAACCGTAACCAACAAGATTAAAACCTAATTGATTGAGATAAATATCAAGTCCCGCTTTTTCTAAATAATCCGTTACAACTTTTGAACCAGGTGCTAGTGAAGTTTTAACCCAAGGCTTAGAAGATAATCCCTTTTCAATTGCTTTTTTAGCAAGAAGTCCTGCGGCAATTAAAACATTAGGATTAGAAGTATTTGTACAAGATGTAATTGCAGCAATGACAATATTACCATCTTTTAATTTATAATTCGTATTTTCAACTGCATATTCTCTTAATGATGTTCTTTTAATTGTCTCTTTGAAATTTTTATTAAAATCTTTTGCAGCATCAGTTAATAAAACTTTATCTTGGGGTCGTTTAGGTCCTGCAATTGTTGGAACTACTGTGCTTACATCTAAACTCAAAGTATCCGTGAAAATCATTCCTGAGCTTGCCCATAATCCCTGCTCTTTCGCATAAACTTCTATAAGTTTAATTAAGTCTTTATCTCTTCCTGAAAATTCTAAATATTTTAGTGTTTCTGCATCAATTGGGAAAAATCCACATGTTGCTCCATATTCTGGAGCCATGTTTGCAATAGTTGCCCTATCTGCAAGAGATAGGTTTTTTAAACCTTCGCCATAAAATTCTACAAATTTTCCAACTACACCTTTATTCCTTAACATTTGGGTAACAGTTAAAACCAAGTCAGTTGCAGTTGTGCCTTCTGGCAATTTTCCTTTAACTTCAAATCCAACAACTTCTGGAATTAACATAGAAATAGGCTGTCCTAACATTACAGCTTCAGCTTCAATTCCACCAACTCCCCATCCTAGAACTGCTAGACCGTTCACCATTGTTGTATGACTGTCTGTTCCAACTAAAGTATCAGGATAAGCGGTTAATTCTCCATTCGCTTCAGAAGACCAAACTACTTTTGATAAATATTCTAAATTAACTTGATGACAAATTCCTGTTCCTGGAGGAACAACTTTAAAATTATTAAAGGCTTGCTGACCCCATTTCAAAAATGAATATCTTTCACTATTTCTTGAGAATTCTTTTTCAACGTTTAAATCAAATGAATCTTTATTTGCATAATTATCAACCATTACCGAATGATCAATAACTAAGTCTACTTGTGATAATGGATTAATTTTTTTTGGATCTTTATTTTTTGCTTTCACGGCATCGCGCATTGCGGCTAGGTCTGCAACAGCTGGTATTCCTGTATAATCCTGCATTAAAACCCGAGCTGGACGATATGCGATCTCAGTATCTGAAGTTTTAGTCTTCAGCCAATTTTGGATAGCGTTAATTTGTGTTTTATCAACTGTATTGTTATCTTCATAACGAAGTAAATTTTCTAATAAAACTTTAAGAGATTTTGGAAGCTTGTTTATATCTTTTAGACCGTTCTTTTCAGCTTCGATTAAACTGTAAATAACATAGTCTTTACCATTAATCTTGATTGTTTTTTTAGATTTAAAAGAGTTAATTTTGCTCATAAAATTTAGAAAAACTAGTATTTATTTACTATCGCAGGGATATAACTTCAATGGCTTATTTTCATTTTTTTCAAGTTCATGACACTTGCCATTAAAGCAGATATTCCAATTCTTAATATTAGCTTTGGAAGTCGCGAGATAAATTTCAGATTTTTCTTCGAGTTTAGGCTGGTAAATATACCATCCATCAATTAATCTAGCATCAGCCGGAGGTTCCATGCCAGCTCCAGATCCTTTAATTCTAGCCTCAACAATTTTAAGTTTTGAATTATTTATCTTCCAATCTTCTTGCCATTCAACTTTTTCAATTGAATGCGACCAACTTAAGGTAAAAAAAGAAATTGCAAAAACAGTTACTTTAGATCCTGTAAGAATACATAAGCTCATTATTTAGATGAAGAAAATTTTCGAACTTTCAACCAAATAATAGAAATCGTAATGACTGTTAAAATAAATCCAAAAATATCATATGTAGGATTTGCAACTATAAAAAGTCCGGCAATTATAATTCCTAAACTTCTTTCAACCAAATTTAACTTTACTTTAAAATGTCCAACAACTGTCATTCCCCAAAAAATAATTGCAATCATCACTTTTACACAAACGTAAATTACAGAAATAGCAAAAAGACCTGGACTTTCAGCATGCGTATTTTGCATCATTAATGCAGGACTATAAACTGCCATAAATGGAATTACGAAACCTGCCATTGCAATTTTAATTGCTTCTAGAGCAATCTTAAGACCGCTTTCCTTCGCAATTGGTGCTGCCGCAAAACATGCTATTGCAACAGGAGGTGTTAGATCTGCTAAAATACCAAAATAGAAAACAAACATATGACTAATAATTAAAGGAATACCTAATTTAAAAAGAGCAGGTCCTGCAACTGATGATGTAATAATATAAGTTGGAATAGTTGGAATTCCCATTCCAAGAATTAAAGATACAATCATTGTCAAAACTAATGATGCAAATAAATTATTTTGACCGACTGAAATAATAAATTGTCCAATACTACTTGCAGCACCAGTTAAAGTAAGAGTGCCAATAATAATTCCAACTATTGCACAAGCAAGTCCAACTGGTAAAGCAGTTTTTGCACCTTCTGCTAGGGCATCTCTACAATCTAATAAAGTTTGTTTTCCTCCTTTAGAAAAAAAATTCCAAAGTATTAGTAAAAATAAAGTTAAACCTACAATAGTGAGTCCGAATTTAAAAAAAGCAGCGGAAATAAAACCAAGAGAAATCCAAAAAATATATCGAATAGTATTAGATGAAAAACCTAGGGCAATTGAACTACCTAATATCAAAAAAGCAGTTAAAATAAGCCCAATTAATCCTGCAAATAATGGGGTGTAACCTGCAAATAGTAAATAGATTAAAACTACAAGAGGTAAAATTAAATACCATTTTCTTTTTAATGCAGCGAGAGGTGAAGGTAATTGATCTTTTGGAATACCAAACAATCCTCTTTTACTTGCTTCTAAATGAACCATCCAAAAAGCTGAAATATAATAAAAAAATGCTGGAATAATTGCTGCTTTGCAAACTTGATAATATTCAACTCCCAAAGTTTCAGCCATTATAAATGCTACGGCTCCCATTACAGGCGGCATTATTTGACCTCCCATCGAGGCTGTTGATTCAACTCCACCAGCAAAAGCTGAGCTATAACCAAATCTTTTCATTAAAGGAATTGTGAACTGACCAACCGTGACAACATTTGCAATACCAGATCCTGAAATAGTTCCCATCATGCCCGATGAAATAACTGCTACTTTTGCAGGTCCTCCAATTTTGTTTCCAACTAAACCTAGAGAAACATCATTAAAAAGTTGAATCATTCCTGCTCTTTCAAGAAAAGCACCAAACAAAATAAATAAGTATATATAACTTGAAGAAACATAAATCGGCACTCCATATATTCCTTCTGTGCCATAAGACATCTGCTCTATAATTTGTTTAAAATCATAACCTCTGTGTTGAATAATTCCTGGCAAATAATTACCAAAAAAACAGTAAGATAAAAATACTCCTGCAATTATTGGAAGAGCTGGCCCCATAATAATCCAAGATGAAATAAAAAGAACGACTAAAGCTATTACGCCAAAAATAACATCTAATGTTGAAGGATCTCCCGCACGAAGAATTAAAGCATTGTACTGATAGAATTGATAAACAGCTACTGTAAAACTTAAAATTCCAAACAACCAAGCTAATAACCGAAAAATAAAATTATAATTTTTTATCGCACTAACTAATGGCAAAGCTATAAGTCCAAGAAAACCTACGTGAAACGCTCTAATTTCTTGACTAGAAAGTCCTAGAATATTACAGGCTGTTAAAAGTTGAAAAATAGAAAAAACTACACCAAATAAAAATAATATTTTTCCTTCTGCTGTTTTTGGAAAATTTTCAAGAATAGCATCTGCTAGAACTGCAGCATTATTTTCACGTTCAATTTCACTGGTACTGCTAATCATAATTTTCTTTGATATTATAAAGTTTAATTAATTAAACCTTTTTCTTTATAATATTTCAAAGCGCCAGGGTGTAATGGTATTGGCAAATTTTTAGGTGCATCTTTTAAAGAAATGTCTTTTGCAGCAGCATGCGATGCTACTAAATCAGGTAAATTTTCATAAAATAATTTAGTCATTAGGTAGGCAGTTGCATCTGACACATCTTTTCGAGTCACAAGATAATTTATTACAGCTGCGGTATTTACATCTTGTGTTTGACCTTTGTATGTATTTGCTGGAATTTTTTTAGAAATAAATGGTAAACCCATTTTTTTTACTACATCTTCTGGCACAGCAACGATAATCACATCCACTGAAGTTGCGAGATCTATTAAAGATCCAACACCAAGTCCTGCAGATTGTAATGTTGCGTCAAGTTGTCTATTTTTTATTAACTCAACTGACTCCGCATATGGCAAATATTCAACTTTTGCTAAATCTTTATAGCTCATTCCAGCTGCAGCAAATAAAGCTCTTGTGTTTAACTCTGTTCCTGACTTTACAGCGCCAACTGACAATCTTTTTCCTTTTAAGTCAGCTAATGTTTTAATTCCAGATTCTTTTGATGCTACAATTTGAATATAGTTTGGATATATCGATCCTATTAGTCTTAATTTATCTAATTTTATTTTAAATCCTGCTTCTTCATTACCAGCCCAGGCAAATTTTAATGAATCTCCTAATGTAAAAGCTAACTCCCCTTTTCCGTCTTGTAATAAAACTAAATTTTCAACAGAAGCTTTTGTTGCTTGAACTTGAACTTTTGAATCTTTAATTTTATCTGCATAAATTTTAGATATTCCAACTCCAAGTGGATAATAAACACCTGAAGTACCTCCAGTTAAAATATTTATAAATTCCGCGGAGTAAGAAAAGTTAATTGTTAGCAATAGTAATGTAAAAGTTTTTAGCAAATGTTTTATCATGTGAATTTTTTAGTTTTTTACTATTAAATTACAATTTTGCGTAAAACTCAAATTAGATATTTTATTTCTACTTGAGATTGTATTAATATTTAATAATGTTAATGTTAATAACTAATGAACAAAAGAAGTTTTTTTCAAAAAATTCTTGGCTTAATAATCATAAATAACTTTATAACTATAAAAAAAATTATGGCCGAACCTAAAGTAAAAAAAACAGATGCGGAGTGGAAAAAAATATTAACTCCAGAAGAGTACGATGTATTAAGAAAAGAAGGCACAGAAATAGCTTTTACTAATGCTTTAAACGACGAAAAAAGAGAAGGAAATTTTTACTGTGTCGCATGTAATTCAAAATTATTTAGTTCAAGCATGAAATATGACAGCGGGACAGGATGGCCATCTTTTTTTAACACTTATCCCAATTCTTTAGAGATGAAAACCGATTATAAATTAATGTATCCTCGGACTGAATATCATTGTGCAAATTGTGGAGGTCATCAAGGTCATTTATTTGATGACGGACCTAAACCTACGGGTAAAAGATATTGCAATAATGGAGTGTGTTTAAAATTTATTCCTGAAAAAGTTTAAGTGAGAAAAATATTTATACTAATAATATTTTTATTTATTCCACATATTTTATTTGCTACAGAAAAAACAACAGTATTTGCGGGTGGATGTTTTTGGTGCATGGTTGGTGTGTATGAAAGTTTACCTGGCGTTACAAAAGTAGTTTCTGGATACAGTGGAGGAAACACTAAAAATCCAACTTATGAACAAGTTACATATGGAAATACTGGACATCTTGAAGCGGTACAAATTACTTATGATCCCGATAAAGTTTCCTATCTTACGCTTCTACAAAATTATTGGAAAAATATTGATCCTTATGATGACCGTGGTCAATTTTGTGATAAGGGAAATAATTATTTATCGGCTATATTTTATAATGACTTCGAAGAAAAAAAAATAATTGAACTATCAATAACTGAACTTAAAAATATTAACACTAGTAATATTAAAACAAAAATTTTGCCTTATAAAAATTTTTATGTAGCTGAAGAATATCATCAAAATTTTCATACAAAAAATCCTGAACATTATAGTGCCTATGCTTATCAATGTGGTAGAGCTAAAAAATTACAAAGTATTTGGGGTGCCAACAATATTAAATAATTTTCCAAACACCAGAAGCTGTAGCAATCAAATTTTTACTTTCGAACAACTCCGCGTTCACAAATACTAAACTATTTGTTTTCCTGTTTACTTTAACTTTGCCGAATAATATTTGGTTTTCTTTTGAAACTCCAATAAATTTTATATCTAAAGAAATTGTAACGCATACTTTCTCTCCTATTACGTAATGAGCAGAAGTTCCCATTCCATTATCTAAAATAGCGGCAATATAACCTCCATGACTAATACCTTTGGAATTAAGATTAAAAGATTGAACTTTTGCTGTAAATTCAAATGAATTTTCATTAATTACTTTAAAATCAATCCCTCCAATATGCTTTACAAATCCTGTGGTACTTACTTTTTTTGCTTTGTTAGATATTTTCATAAATTATTTAGTAAAAATAATAATTTAAAATACAAAATAAAAATATTCCAAATGAGGATGCAATTAATACATTTTTTTTTGTTAAAAATAAAACGATAATGCTTATTGTAGCAACAATTAATCTCATCCACGTTGCTGTATTTTCTAATACGCCAACAGGATAAATAATAATTCTAGAAATTAAAGCGGTTAAGATTCCATAAGAGATACAAGTTACAAATTTAAAAATTTTACCGTCAATACTTATAAACTTAGCAGAATAAACTCCTAAAAATCTAGGAATATAAGTTGCAAGAGCGCTAATTATAATTGCAAAATAAATGTAATTTTTCATAATAATTAAATATTAAATAAATATTAAGAACGAAATTATCCCACTTATCATTCCTGCCAACAAAACAGACCACTCAGGCGTGATTAAAAAAAAAATTGGCGCAAGAATAAAAGAGAGCACAACAGTTAAAAAAATATAATTTTTATTTAAAGTGCCAGCAATAACACATAAAAAATATAAGGGATTTAAATAAATTATAGAAATAAATATTTTTTTATTAATATATCCTGAGGTATAAAAACCAATTACTGTAGCGATCACTGATAACATCCAAAGCGTTGATGAAAAACCAGCAAAAAAGCTAAAACGATTTTCTTTTTTAATTTTTTTATAATAATCAAACATGTTAATCCAACTAGTGACTGCTATAAAATGTGAAATCAAATAATAATGCCATTTAGGTCTATTGTTTTCTCTAATAATCGGAATTAAATTGACTGTCATTGGATACAGTCGAGCATTAGTTAAAAAAACTGCTAAAAAAATATTCAAAAGAGTTCCATGAACAATCAAAGTCTCAGCCATAACAAGCTGTCCTGGAAGCGCATATGCTATTAAAGTTGATAAAAAACTTTGAACAACGTTGAGACCACTATTTTTATATAAAGCTCCTAAAGTAAAGAAGCTCGCAGCTAAACTTATTCCTGGTATCCCTAGCCCAGTTAGACAACCTCTTTTAAAATATGCATCAAAAATTTTACTCAAGATTTCACTTACAAATGTAAATTTTATTAAAAAAACAGATATTATTTATTTAACTCAATATTGACTAATTAACATTATAAAGTTAGAAAATGTTTGCGCTGAGTTATTCAAATTGCGAGCGCATTATAAATCCAGCTAAAGCGAAGCAGTTACATAACCATCGCTCTAGCCGGTGGTTTTTTTTGAAAATTACATAAAAATCCAAAAATTTTTAAATTTATGAACATTAGTTTTGAATTTTTTCCTGCCAAAGACAAGCAATCTGAGAATAGTTTATGGGAGAGTTTTAAAAAACTCGAAAAATTTAAACCAAAGTTTGTCTCAGTAACTTTTGGTGCAGGTGGAGGTGAAAGAGATAAAAGCGATAATTTAGTTAAAAAAATTAAATCAAATTCAAATATTGAGGTGGCTGGTCATTTAACATGCGTTGGTATGACAAAAAATGAAATTAATAATATTTCTTTGGAGTGGTTAAAAAATGGAATTAATAAAATTATAGCTCTAAGGGGGGATGTTAGAGAAAAGAATGGAAAATACAAACCTCATCCAGAAGGATATATTAATGCGGCAGATATGGTTAAAGGATTAAAAAAAATTGGAAATTTTAAAATTGCTGTAGCAGGTTATCCTGAAAAACATCCTGACTCTAAAAATGAAAAAGAAGACTTAGATAATCTAAAACATAAAGTTGACCAAGGAGCAGATAGAGTTATTACGCAATTTTTTTTTGATGAAGAAAAGTTTTTAAGATTTAGAGATCAGTGTATAAAATTCAAAATTAATGTACCAATTATTCCAGGAATTTTACCTATTACAAGCTATGAGAAAGTTAAAAACTTTAGTAAAAATTGTGGTGCAACAGTCCCGAATTGGATAAAAAAAGAATTTGATGGGTTAGATCAAGATCCTGCCGTTCAACAATTTGTTGGAGCAAGTATTGCAACCGATTTAGTTAAAAAACTAAAGACAGAAGGAGTAAATGAATTTCATTTTTATACATTAAATAAATATGAATTAACCTACGCAGTATGCAAAAGGTTGTTAGCGAAAAATAATATAAAACTTACTGAAAAAATTAACAAAAACAGAGAGGCTCAAATATAATATGATTAAAATAAATTGCATTGGCTACCCTAGAATAGGACCTAAAAGAGAATTAAAGGTTGTGTTAGAAAAATACTGGAAAGGTGAAGCGTCAGAAAAAGAATTATTAGATAGTGCTCACACACTAAAAAAAGATAATTGGCAAACTCAAAAGGATAATGGTGTAGATATTATTTGTTCAAATGATTTTTCATTTTATGATCAAGTTTTAGACACTATTTGTTTAGTTGGAGCAATTCCAGATCGATACAAATCTAAAGAAAACCTAATTTCTTTTAAAACATATTTTGCAATGGCGAGAGGTTCTCAAACAAAAGAGTTGGATGTGTCTGCTTTAGAAATGACTAAATGGTTTGATACAAATTATCATTATTTAGTGCCTGAATTCGCCAAAAATCAGAATTTTAAATTAAGTTCAGATAAACCATTTAAGGAATTTGAAGAGGCACAAAAATTAGGTTTTAAAACTAAACCTATTATTTTAGGACCTTTAACATTTTTATTACTTGGAAAAACAGAAGAAAACTTTGAACAAATATCTTTGTTGAATAAATTATTACCAGTATATGAGCAAATTTTATCTAAATTAAACAAAATTGGAGCAGAATGGATTCAAATTGATGAACCAATTTTAGTTAAAAATCAAAATACTAAAGTAATTTCTCTTATCAAAGATACATTAAATAAATTAAAAAAATATGCAGGATCATCAAAAATTTTATTAGCAACTTATTTTGAAAAACTAGACAAAGAAGTTGAAAATGAAATAATTAACAGCGATGTTGATGGAATTCATTTTGATTTAGTAAGAGGAAACATTAACAACTTAAATGCTATAAAAGATAAAGTTATTTCACTAGGAATTGTTGATGGCAGAAATATATGGAAATCAGACTTAAATAAAAAAATTTCTGAAATTAAAAATTTAAAAAGCAATATTAAGGATATCTGGATTTCTTCATCTTGTTCTTTATTGCATACCCCATATAACTTAGAGTTAGAAAATAAAGTTCCAAAGGAAATAAAAAAATGGCTTTCTTTTTCTAAACAAAAATTAATTGAGTTAAATAATATTAAAATTGCTTTAAATGAATCTTCTGCAGTAAATATAAAATATTTAGAACAAAATGCGAGCGATGTTAAAGACCGACAACAATCAAAACTTATACACAGTCAAAAAGTTAAAGAGCGAATTGACACAATTACTAGTAAGATTTTAAATAGAAAATCTTCTTATGCAAAGAGGGCTGAATTGCAAAGAAATATTTTTAAATTGCCTCTTTTCCCTACAACAACAATTGGTTCATTTCCTCAAACTTCAGATGTAAGAAATGCACGAGCAAAATTTAAAAAAAATGAACTAACGGAAACTCAATACGAATCTTTTTTAAAAGAAAAGACAATCGATGCAATTAAGAAACAAGAAGAAATTGATATTGACGTTTTAGTTCATGGTGAATTTGAACGAAATGACATGGTGGAATATTTTGGCGAACAATTGTCAGGATTTACTTTCACTTCTAGTGGCTGGGTTCAAAGCTATGGCTCAAGATGCGTTAAACCACCAATTATTTTTGGAGATGTTTCAAGACCAAAACCAATGACGGTGTTTTGGTCAAAATTTGCTCAAGAACACACCAAAAAAATAATGAAAGGAATGTTAACTGGTCCTATAACAATTCTTCAATGGTCTTTTGTTAGAGACGATCAACCACGAAAAGATACTGCTCTCCAAATAGCCTTTGCTATTAGAGATGAAGTTGAGGACTTAGAAAAAAATAAAATAGTTATGATCCAAATAGACGAACCTGCTTTAAGAGAAGGTTTGCCTTTAAAAAAATCTGATTGGAAAAATTATCTAAATTGGGCTGTAGAAGCTTTCAAAATTTCTGCTGCAGTTGTTAAAGATGAGACCCAAATACACACTCATATGTGCTATGCAGAGTTTGAGGATATCATTGATGCAATCGCTGCTTTAGATGCTGATGTTATCTCAATTGAAACTTCAAGATCTAGAATGGAGTTATTAACTACATTTGAAAAATTTAAATATCCAAATGAAATTGGACCAGGAGTTTATGACATTCACTCTCCTAGAGTTCCAAGTAGCGATGAAATGAAAGAACTAATAATCAAAGCATCGAAACTTATAGATAAAAATAAAATTTGGGTAAATCCAGATTGTGGTTTAAAAACACGAGCTTGGCCGGAAACGCTTTCAGCATTAAAAACAATGGTAAAAGCTGCAAAAGAACTTAGATCGTCTTAAATGAAAAAAAATTACGGTGTGAATACTAAGTTAATTAGAGGCGGATTAAATAGAACTCCTTTTAGAGAAACCTCTGAACCTTTATTTTTAACTTCAGGATTTGTCTATGATAGCGCAGAACAAGCAGAGAAAATTTTTAAGGGTGTAAAAAAAGGATTTCAATATTCTAGATACTCAAATCCTACTGTTGAAATATTTGAAAAAAGATTAGCATTGCTCGATGGATCAGAGGCATGCTTTGCTACAGCTAGCGGAATGTCAGCTGTATTCTTTTCACTTATGAGTCAACTTAAATCTGGAGATCATATTATATCCTCGTCTGCTTTATTTGGGTCATGTAAAGAAATAATTAAAAATATTCTTCCTCGTTATGGAATTGAAATTACATTTATTGATGGAAAACAAACAGAAGAATGGAAAAAAAATATTAAAAAAAATACTAAAATATTTTTCTTTGAAACTCCTTCTAACCCATTGCTTGAATTAATAGATATTAAAAAAGTTTGTCAGATTGCTAAAAAAAATAAAATTACAACTGTTGTTGATAATATTTTTGCAAGTCCAGTACTGCAACAACCTGTGAAATTAGGTGCAGATATAATTGTTTATTCTGGAACAAAGCATATTGATGGACAAGGAAGAGTATTGGGCGGGGCTATTCTTGGCAGCAACAAATTTAAAGAAAACATACTAAAACCATACTTAAAGCACACTGGTCCATCTATTAGTCCCTTTAATGCATGGGTATTATTAAAAGGACTTGAGACAATAAAAATTAGAGTGGAAACGCAATCAAAAAATACTTTAATTTTAGCAAATTTTCTTAACAAGCATAAAAAGATTGAAAAAGTTTTTTATCCTTATTTAAAAAATTTTTCACAATATAAATTAGCAAAGAGTCAGCAAAGGGCTGGTGGTACAGTATTAAGTTTTAAAATTAAAGGTAATAAAAAAGATGCTTTTAAATTCATTAATAAATTAGAAATATTTGATATTTCTAATAATTTAGGAGATACAAAATCCATTGTCACACATCCAACAACGACGACTCACCGTATACTTAAAGAGCAGGAACGATTATCACTTGGAATCACCGACAACCTTATTAGACTATCGATAGGTCTTGAAGATGTTGAGGATTTAAAAAACGATTTAATACAAGCTTTAAAATAAACTATATTTTTTTTGTCAATAGACGAACTAATACAAAATAAATTGGTCTTGGTAAAATTTGCAAAAATTTAAATAATAATTTCATGGGTAGTGGAAAAGTTATTTCGTATTTTTTTTCAATTAGACCCTGATAAATAATTTCTGCTGCTTTATCTGCATCCATTACAAAAGGCATATCGAAAGTATTTTTATCTGTAAGCCTAGTTTTTACGAAACCAGGGTTAATAATTGTAACTAAAATATTATTTTTATTACAATCAATCTTTATAGACTCGCAATAATTTATCATTGCAGCTTTTGACGGGCCATAAGATGATGCATTAGGCAATCCTCCGAAGCCTGCTAAGGAACTTATTACTGCAATGTGCCCTGATTGTTGTTTTTTAAAATGAGGCAGTAATATTGAAAAACAATTAATCATACCAAGAAAGTTAACAGAAAAAGTTTGTTCAAATACTTCTATGCGAATATCAAAAGTATCATGAGGTTCATAATAACCTGAGCAATAAACTACTAAATCAATTGTCTGAAATTTATTTACAATACTATTTAAAATTAATTTAAAATTGCTTTTATCAGTTACATCCAAAATATATGTAGAAATTTTTGTTAATGGAGATTGAAATTCTTGTTTTAAATTATCTAATTTTTCTTTAGTTCTTCCAACTAAAATAAGATTTTCGGATTGACCTAAATACTTCTTTGAAAGCTCGTAGCCAATGCCAAAAGTGGCACCTATAATTAGTACATTCATATTTTTGATTAGAAACTATTCAAAATTATGTTTCATGATATAAGATAATATCAATATGGCATCAAGAATTGAATCTGATAGTTTTGGGACAATTAAAGTTCAATCAGATAAATATTGGGGTGCTCAGACTGAGCGATCTTTAAAATACTTTAAAATTGGCAACATAACGGTTCCAATTGAATTAATTAAAGCAATTGCGATTATTAAAAAAGCTGCAGCTATAGTTCATTTTAAATCAAAACAAATTGATAAAAAAATTTCTAATGCAATTATCAAAGCTTCGGATGAAGTTATTAAAGGCAAATTCGACGATCAATTTCCTCTTAAAGTTTGGCAAACAGGTTCAGGAACTCAGACTAATATGAATGTTAACGAAGTAATTTCAAATCGAGCAATACAAATATTAGGTGGGAAAATGGGATCAAAAAAACCCGTGCATCCAAATGATCATGTAAATAAATCTCAATCAACTAATGATACTTTCCCAAGTGCAATTCACATTGCTTCTTCTATCTATATTAATAAAAAACTTTTACCAAATTTAAAAGTTTTAGAAAAAGAATTAAAAAAAAAGGTTAGTCAATTCAAAAATATTGTTAAAATAGGAAGAACTCATTTACAAGACGCAACCCCTCTAACTTTGGGACAAGAATTTTCTGGTTATCAAATGCAAATTAAAAATTGCATCAAAAGAATTGAACTTGCATTAAAAGAAACTTACTATCTTGCACAGGGAGGAACAGCTGTAGGAACAGGCCTTAATAGCAAGAAAGGATTTGATAAAAAGATTGCTCTAGAAATTAAAAAAATTACTGGGCTTTCATTTAAAACCTCTCCTAATAAATTTGAAGCACTTGCTAGTCATGATCCTATAGTAAATCTTTCTGGATCTTTAAATACGCTTGCAGTTGCTTTAATGAAAATAGCAAATGATATTAGACTTCTTGGATCTGGACCAAGAGCAGGCTATGGAGAATTAATAATTCCTGAAAATGAACCTGGTTCATCTATTATGCCTGGAAAAGTTAATCCTACACAATGTGAAGCTATAACTATGGTGTGTGCAAAAGTGATTGGAAATAATATTGGCATAACTACTGCTGCTAGCCATGGACATTTTGAGCTTAACGTTTTTAAGCCAATGATTGGATATAATATTATTCAATCAATAGAATTATTGTCAGACTCAATTGAATGTTTTGTGAAATATTGTTTAAAAGATATTAAAGCTAATACTAAAAGAATAACGGAATTACTTAATAGTTCTCTAATGCTTGTAACGGCTTTAGCACCAAAAATTGGTTATGATAAAGCGGCTATGATTGCAAAAAAAGCACACCAAAAAGGAACTTCATTAAAACAAGAAGCCTTAAAAAGTGGATTAGTAAACGAAAAAGAATACGACTCAATTATTAATCCAAAAAATATGACTAAGCCTAATTAAAATAAAATACTATAAATTCTGGGGTCTAGAATATTCAAAATATTTTTATTTAAAAGTTTATTAATTTCTTCCTCAGATTTCTTAATTATATTTTTAGATAATTTTTTATTTTCTGAAATTAAATCGTTGATAACAATTATTCCTTTTTTCATATTTAAATTAGAATTCATTTTTCCATGAAAAGAGGTTGATGCTAGAATAGCTATTTTATCTCTTGGACCATTAGTTTTTTTGTAAAAATTTTTAAGGTTCGATATAAAAATATCACAATTAATAAAAAACGTGGTTTCTTTATCTTCATTAATAAATCGCCCATTAATTTTTAATTGATCATTATCATTTGATGACAAAATAAGATCTTGTACAATTACATCTCCACCTTCGAGATTTATTTGCGCATCAGCTTTATTAAAAAGATTTTGACTGGTTGAAATTTTTTCAAAATGTAACTTTAGTGATCCTCCTAAATTTTCATTAATTCTAAATAATTTATAATTTATTAAAGCTTTTTTTAAATTAAGGTTTGATAATTTTTTAAAATTTGTATTTTTAAAATTAAATTCAGTATTAAAATAAAGATTTGGTTTTAACAAAACTTTTCCACTGCCTGAACCTTCAAATAAATAAGAATTAATTAAAACTTTATCAAAAAAAACTACATCATCTTTAAGATCTAAATTAAAATCCAAATGCAAATTATTTAGACCTACAGAACTTGATGGGTTTTCAAATTTTATATTACCTTTTCCTAAATATTTATTCTTTAAGATATCAAAATCTTCTAATGTTAAATGTAAAATAAATTCTAATGACGGAATTTTCATGTAAAATTTTCCTTGATTCTTATCTTTATATTTAGAACCCTGAAAATTAATAAAAATTGGAAAATTAAATAAATTTGTTGTTAAATTAATTTCTTTTAAAAAATTATCATTTATTTTTATTTCTCCCTTAATGTCATTTAATTCTACGAAGCCATTGTTAAGTTGATATTTTAAATCTAAACTATCAACTGAGATTTTTTTTTTCTCACTAAACGCTAAAGAATTTTTAGAAAAGTTATCAATATAGTTATTCGGTAATTCTATTATTCCGTTAGTAATCTCAATATTATTAACTATAATTTTTTTTAAAATAATGTCGAAAATATTAATGTCCAAATTAATCTTATCTATATTTCCAATATAGCCATCGTCCTTTTTTACATTCTGATATAGATCAATAGATGACAAGCGAATATGGGGTCTAAAAAAAGGCCTATATACTATCTTATCGTTTATCTTAACTTTAATTAAAAATTTCTGTGAGATTTGGTTTTCTATTTCAGGTTTAAAAGATTCAAAATCAAAAAAAAGTGGGATGATTAAAATTATTAAAAATAACGTTATTAAAACACTCATAGCTATTTTTGCTAACTTGTGTTCAAAAAATAACTTTAATTTTCTAAGAATCATTTAATTTTTACTATATTGTGCTAACTAATTGATCTATTTGATTTTATGAATGTCACCAGCCAAAATTACCTATTAACTCTAAATAATCAACAAAAAGAAGCGGTCATGCATAATGATGGACCTCTACTAATACTTGCCGGCGCAGGATCAGGAAAGACAAAAGTACTTACATCAAGAGTTGTTCATTTAATAGAAACCCAGAAATGTTTTGCTAGTCAAATTCTATGTGTAACTTTTACAAATAAAGCGGCAAATGAGATGAGAGACAGAATCTTAAAATCATTAAGCGCTAAATCTTCGTCACTACCATGGCTTGGAACTTTTCATTCTATTAGCAACAAGATTCTAAGAAAACATGCAGAAGCAGTAGGTTTAAAATCTAGTTTTACAATTTTAGACACTTTAGATCAACTACGCTTAATTAAAAATATTATAGAAGCTGAAAATATTGACATAAAAAAAATTTCTCCAAAATTAGTTGCTAGCTTTATTGATGACTGGAAAAACAAAGGATTAACTCCAAACGAAATAAAAATAAACAATTCTAATTACATAACTGATACATCTTTAAAAATTTATACAATTTATCAAAATCGACTAAAAATAATGAATTGCGTAGATTTTGGAGACTTAATTTTGCACTGCGTAACAATTTTTAAAAAATTTCCTGATATTCTTGGAATATATCATGCTAACTTTAAATATATTCTTGTTGATGAGTATCAAGATACAAATTTTATTCAAAATATATGGTTAAATTTTTTATCTAGTAAAAATAATAATCTTTGTTGCGTAGGAGATGATGATCAATCAATTTATAGCTGGAGAGGAGCAGAAGTAAAAAATATTCTAAATTTTGATAAAATTAATAAAAATACTAAAGTTATAAAACTTGAACAAAATTATCGCTCTACGCAAAATATTTTAGATACAGCTTCATTTTTGATTTCTCATAACGAAGATAGGCTAGGAAAAAAACTATGGTCAGAAAATTCTAAGGGAAGCTTAGTAGAGATTAACTGCTATAATAACGGATATGACGAAGCTGTAGCGATTGCTGATGAAATTGAGAAAAATTTATCAAAAAAAACATCATTAAATCAAATTGCTATTTTAGTTAGAGCGGCATTTCAAACGCGTGAATTTGAAGATAGATTTATAAAAATTAATCTACCTTATAGAGTTGTAGGTGGATTAAAGTTTTATGAACGATCAGAAATTAAAGACGCGATAGCATATTTAAGAATTGTCTATCAACAAAGTGATGATTTAGCATTTGAAAGAATTATTAATACTCCAAAAAGATCTATAGGTGAAGCGACTTTAAAAGAAATTCATAATATTTCTAAAACAAGCAATTTGAACCTAGAACAAGCTTCAATTGTTTACTGCGAACAAGAAAATGAAAAAAATAAAACAATTATAAATTTAAAAAAAATTATTACTAATTTTCAAATTTGGAGACAGTTATCTAACCAGACAAGTCATTACGAGCTAATGGAAAAAGTATTAGATGAGTCTGGTTATACAACAATGCTATTAAATGAAAGAACTCCTGAAGCAGAAGCAAAATTAGAAAACTTAAAAGAACTAATAATATCGATGAAAAATTATGAAAATCTTCAAGGTTTTTTAGAAAATATTTCTCTTCAAACATCTGCTGAAGAAGAATGGTTGGGAGAAAAAATTAACTTAATGACAATTCACGCTGCTAAAGGATTAGAATTTGATGTAATTTTTTTGCCGGGTTGGGAAGAAGGATTATTTCCACACCAAAGATCAATAGATGAAAAAGGACATATAGCAATAGAGGAGGAAAGAAGATTGGCATATGTAGCAATAACAAGATCAAAAAAAGAATTATTCATTTCTTTTGTTAATAATCGAAGAATATTTGCAAATAAAAAAGATAAAGAAATTGATTGGATGCCAACACTACCCTCAAGATTCATAGAAGAATTACCAAAAGAGAATATTAATATTAAAAATAACTTCAATAATTATAAAGAACAAGACTTTGATTTTAATCAGGATCAGTTGATACAACAACCAACTAGAAGTCCTGGATGGCAAAGATATCAAAAAGCTAAAAATAACAACGTAATTTTAACAAAAAAAATTAGTTATTCAAATAACAAAACAAACTTTAAGGTTGGAGAAGGAGTAATCCATGAAGATTTTGGCCAAGGAAAAGTAATTCATATCGAGGATAATAAATTAATAATTATTTTCAAAAAATATGGTGAAAAAAAAATTATAGATAAATTTATAAAGAAAATTAATGAATAAAATAAAAAAATTAAGAAAATACATTATAGAAAATAATTGCAATGCTTATTTAGTTCCAAAAAATAACGAATATTTTGAGGAATACTCAGAAAAAAGAGATAGATTAAGATTTGTAACAAATTTCTCAGGATCGGCTGGGCTAGCAATAATATTATTAAAAAAAAATTATTTATTTGTTGATAGTAGATATATTCTTCAAGCAAAAAAAGAGGCCTCGAAAAACTTTATTATTTATGAAATATCTAAAATAAATCCTTTCTTTTTTTTAAATAATATTCAAGAAAAGATTAGTATAGGTTATGACCCTAAACTTTTTACATCTGACTTTATTAATAAATTTAACAACAAGAATATTTTTTTAGTACCAATAAGTAAAAATTTAATTGATTTAATTAGTAATAAAAAAGAAAAAAAAAATAAAAGTAATTACTATTTACTAGAAAATAAATATCATGGTAGTGATTTTAAAGAAAAAATTAAAACTGTTATTCAATTTTTAAAAGAAAATAATATTAAATTACAAATAATTACTTCAACAGAAAATATTTGTTGGCTATTAAATATCAGAGGTAATGAGTCTAAATATAGTCCTTTAATTCATGGTAAATTAATTATTCACAATAAAGGTGCAATTTTATTTTTTTTAGATTTAAAAAAAATAAATTCCTCAATCAAAAATAGTTTTAAAAATAAAATAAAATTTTTAAACGAAAATTTATTTATTAATTATATAAA
>CAIQAD010000050.1 GCA_903869725.1 uncultured Alphaproteobacteria bacterium
AAATTTAATAAATAAAAAAATAATTTTAAAAAAAAATAAAGATAAAATTATTTTTAAGCCAATAAAAGTTCAACATGGCAATATAAAAGCCTTGGGTTTTTTATTTAATAAAATTGCCTATATCAGTGATTGCAGTCACATCGATACAAAAGAATTGCTTAAATTAAAGAACTTAGATTTGCTAATATTAGACTGTTTAAAATACAAAAAACATAAAACTCATCTAAATTTTAAAGAATCAATTTATTATATTGATAAATTAAAACCAAAAAAAACAATTTTGACGAATTTGCATTCAGACATGGATTACAAATCTTTAAAAAATAAACTTAAGAATAAAAAAAATATCTTTCCTGCATACGACGGTATGAAAATAAGTTATGAATAACTCAGAAATAGCAATACTTTTACCTTATAAAGAAAACTTTAATTTTAATGAAGCCGGCTCAGCATCATTATGGGTAAAAGATTTTTTTTTAAATTCAAAACTTAAATCGAAAACTACAATTTATGGAATTAATCATAAAAAGAAATCTTTAACAAAGAATTTTTGTAATCTTAAATTTAAAATGCCTAAATTTTATTTGAGTAGAAACAAAACTTATGCAGAAACATTTTATAAAGTTATAATTGACACTAGAGTAAAAGTAATCGAAATTCATAATAGACCTGAGATCTTTAATTATCTAGTTCGTAAAAACCTTAATTGCAAATATATACTTGTATTTCATAACAATCCTAATGAACTTAGAGGTTCAAAAACAGTTCATGAAAAAAATAAAATACTTCAATACTGTGATGCTTTAATTTTTGTTAGTCATTTCACAAAAAAGCAATTTTTTTATAATCTAAAAATTAAAGATAACTCTAAAGCAAAAGTTATTTATCCATCAATTAGATCTCCAAAAAAAATTTCTTACAAAGAAAAATTAATAACTTTTTTTGGCAAACTTAATCATTTAAAAGGTTATGATATTTTTGGAGAGGCAATAATTAATATTCTCAATAAACATAATGATTGGAAAGCAGTGGTTGCTGGTGATGAAAAAAAAGAAAAATATAACTTTAAACATAAGAATCTTAAAATTTATAACTGGCTAAATCATAAGCGTATTCTTAAAATTTTATCAAAGAGTTCAATTTGCATTGTACCTTCAACATGGGATGAACCTTTTGGTAGGATTGCTATGGAAGCATCTAATTTTGGTAACGCTACAATAATAAGTCGTAGGGGAGGGCTGACTGAAACTTCAAATCATTGTATTAAATTAAAAGAAGTTAATTCTAAAGAAATTATTAATAAAATCGAAACTTTAATTTTAAATAAAAACAGATTGTTAAAAATTCAGAAACTTTCTTTTAATAATCCTAAAATTTATGGAGTTTTAAATTACTTGCTGGGACTAATGTCAACAATTAATTTACGAATATTATCAGTCTAAAAGGTGAAATTAATAAATAACATTTAACTTACAAGGTGCGAAGATGCATTCGAAGTGGAAGTTAATTAATGTCTTTGATTAATTAGTTTCTTTACAATATATGTTTTTACTTTTTTTGTTGCATTAGTTGAGCAATTATTGCTATCTAACAAATTTGTGTAGTTTTTCGAATTGTATATAT
>CAIQAD010000051.1 GCA_903869725.1 uncultured Alphaproteobacteria bacterium
AATAATAAAAATATATTTAAAATTATAGTAATAGGATTTTTACTATGAACAGGAAGTTTTATTATTTTAATTAAATCTCGATTAATATTTGATAATTGTTTTCCATTAGCACAACTTATTGCAGAAAAAAAATTATTTTTAGATATAAAATTTGCAATATCTATACAACCAGTCTCAGCTCCTCCATAATTAAGATTAGGAATGACTTGTAATAATCTAATTTTATTTTGCATCTGTTAAATATGCTATACTTTTAGCAATGAATAATCCAAAGCAAAATTTTTATCTAACAAAAAATAATCACAAAATTCACTTTAAATTTATTAAAGGTAAAAAACCAATCACCGTTATTTTCTTGCACGGACTAATGTCCAGCATTCAAAGTAAAAAAGTAAAGTACTTAAAAAAATTTGCATTAAAAAATAAAATAAATATTTTAATGTTTGAATATCGTGGACACGGAAAATCTTCTGGAAGATTTTCAGATTTTAGCATCAAAGACTGGATTTATGATTCAAAATTAATTATTGAAAAATTAGTTAAGACAAAAAAAATAATACTTATAGGGTCAAGCATGGGAAGTTGGATTGCCATTAATCTAATTAAATTTTTTAAAAACAGAATTATAGGACTGATTGGAATAGCTGCGGCACCTGATTTTACAGAGGAACTAATATGGCCAAAGCTTACAAAAAAAGCAAAAAAAATAATTAATAAAAATAAAATTTACAAACTTAAAAGTAATTATAATAGTTATTATCCTATTACTAAAAAATTTATTAACGATGCTAAACAATTTTTAGTTTTAAAAAAAAAATTTATTTGCAATTTTCCAGTTGAATTATTTCATGGATATTATGACGCTTCAGTTCCTTGGATATATGCGATAAAATTAAAAAAGGTTTTAATATCAAAACAATTTAAAATTCATCTAATTAAAACCGGTAATCACAGTCTGTCTAAACCAGAAGATTTGCAAAAAATAGGTTTAAGAATTAGTAAAATGATTAAAAATACTTTTTAAACCCTGTTTATAAGTTGGATAATTAAATTTTAATCTAAAATTCTTAACTATTTTTTTATTACTTACTTTTTTTGATTCTTGATAAAAGTGCCTCATTTCTGAGTCTTTCAATTTTTTAATATTTGTTGCCTTTGGAACAGAAGTTTTTAATAAACTACAAGCATACATTAGAACTGTTTCATAAGAACATGGAAAATTGTCAGTTACGTTATAAATCTCTCCTGCCTTAGAAAATTTTAAAGACTTAAATAAAACAAGAGCTATATCTTTTACATGAATACGAGAAAAATAATGATTTGTTTTTTTATAATAACTAATATGATTATTTTTAATTCTTGAAAAAATATTTCGTTCTAAAGAATAAATTCCAGATAACCTAAATACTCGTGCCGGGATTAATTGGTTACGATGTAATTGTAACCACACATTTTCTGCGATAATTCTATTAATTCCAGTCTCGGATGTAGTTAAAAGCTTGCTCTTTTCATTAACCCATTTTCCTTTATGATCACCATACACTCCTGTTGACGATAAATAACCAAGCCATTTTAATTTTTTAGTTGCGATTAAGTATTTTCTAAAATTTTTTATTACATAATCAATTCTATCTCTTGGTGGTATTGAAACCAGAATATGAGTTGATTCATTAATATATTTTATGATTTTTTTATCAAATTTTTCTTCGTCTAAATAAAAATTTTTATAAGAAATATTAAATATTTTATTAATTGAAGATTTAGATCGAGAAGTTGTAATTAAATTAATTTTATACTTATTTTTAATTAATTCCTTAACAAAATATTTAGCTGTTAATCCAAAACCAAAACAAATGAGATTAATAGATTTAGACTGCTTTTTCATGAATGGTCTTATTTGACAATGGATGCTTTAACTTATCCAACATTTCTTTTGGACAAACTTGGAAGAAAAATTCTTTTTCACTATGCCAATTTTGCAAAATTTTATTTGAATAAATGGATTGAGTTTCTTTCACATGCGACTCAATTAATTTATGAAGAAAATCAGTCCAATAATTTGTCTCAACTTTTTGAAAAATAACTGATGCAGGGTTTACATAATTTTCAAAAGTACTTTCAGGATCATAAACAAAAGCCATGCCCCCTGTCATTCCTGCGGCGAAATTATCACCAACGTTTCCTAAAATAACTATGTTACCACCTGTCATATATTCACATCCATTAGTACCGCAACCCTCAATAACTGCTGTCGCACCTGAGTTTCTAACAGCAAATCTTTCTCCGGCTTGGCCTGCAGCAAATAAAAATCCAGATGTTGCTCCATACAAAACTGTATTTCCAATAATTGTATTTTTATAAGTTTGAATTTCAGTGTTAACTGAAGGTTTAACAGTAATACTTGCTCCTGATAAACCTTTACCAACATAATCATTCGCATCTCCTGTGACTTCAATCTTTATTCCTTTAATTGCAAACGCTCCAAGAGATTGTCCAGCAGATCCTCTTAATTTAATTAAAATATGATCTTCTGGTAATTTTTTATTTTTGAACTGAGTAGTTATTAAAGAACTTAATCTAGTTCCTACCGATCTATGCGTATTTTTTACGGCATAACTTAATTGAAATTTTTGGCCCTTTTCAATTAATGAAAGGGAATCTTTAATGATTTGCTTATCTAAACTATCAGGAACTTCTTTTCTTTCTCTTTTTAAACAATATCTAGGATTATCACCTGGATCTGCTTGAGCTAATAAAGGATTTAAATCTAAATCATCTAAATTTTCAGATCCTCTACTTATTTGCTTTAATAAATCAGTTCTTCCAACAATTTCATTTAATGATTTAAATCCAAGACTAGCTAAAATTTCTCTTACTTCTTCAGCTATAAAAGAAAATAAATTAACAACTTTTTCAGGAGTTCCGGTAAATTTTTTTATTAACTCTTCATCTTGCGTACAAATTCCAACTGGACAAGTATTAGAATGACACTGTCTTACCATAATACATCCCATTGCAATTAAAGATGTTGTTGCAATTCCAAAATCATCGGCGCCCATCATCGCTGCCATTACAACATCTCTTCCTGTCTTAATTCCTCCATCAGTTCTCAAAATAACTTCATGTCTTAAACCATTTAAAGTTAATATTTGATTAGCCTCTGTTAGGCCTAACTCCCATGGAAGACCTACATACTTGACGCTTGTTTGAGGAGAAGCTCCTGTTCCTCCTGAATGTCCACTGATTAAAATTACATCAGCTTTTGCTTTGGCTACTCCCGCTGCAATAGTTCCAATTCCAGATGATGAAACTAATTTTACACCAATTTTTGCTTTAGGATTTATTTGTTTCAAATCATAAATTAACTGTGACAAATCTTCGATTGAATAAATATCATGATGCGGAGGAGGCGATATTAACGTTACCCCAGGTGTTGAATGTCTTAATGTTGCAATTTGTGCTGTAACTTTAAAACCTGGTAGTTGCCCTCCTTCACCAGGTTTAGCACCTTGTGATATTTTTATTTCAATCTCGTCGCAATTATTTAAATATTCTGCAGTTACACCAAACCTTGCAGATGCAATTTGTTTAACTCTTGAATTGGCATTATCACCGTTTTCTTTAGGAGTTGCTCTTGTTATATCTTCTCCGCCTTCACCACTGCAGGAAGCTCCACCAATTCTATTCATCGCAATAGCTAATGTTTCATGAGCTTCTTTTGAAAGTGCTCCAAGCGACATACTACCGCTGCCAAATCTTTTTCTAATATCAGTAATGGATTCAACTTCATCAATAGAAATTGGTTTTTTTGTTGAGTTAAAATCTAAAAGATCTCTTAAATTTATTGCGGGCTGAGAATTGATAATTTTAGAATATTTTTTATATAATTCATAAGAATCTGTAGTAACAGCGGTTTGTAACATATGCATAGACATTGCCTGATTAGAGTGCAATTCACCTTCTTTTCTAAATTTATAAAATCCACCAATGGGTAAGGAAATAACATTCTTTCTAAATGCTTTTTCATGTTGCAATCTAATATTTTTTTCTATTCCAGAAATACCAATTCCAGAAATTTTAGATTGCATTCCAGGGAAAAATTCGGCAACAAGCGATCTGCTTAGTCCAAGTCCTGTAAAATTTAGTCCACCTCTATAAGAGCTTACTACTGAAATTCCAAGTTTAGACATTACTTTTAATAATCCATCATTAATTGCTTTGATGTAATTATGTATGCAAGTTGAAAATTCTGATTTACCAAAAAGTTTTTTTTGCCATCTTTGATAAATGCTGTCGATAGCAAGATAAGGATTTACAGAAGTTGCTCCAACACCAATTAAAACCGCAAAATAATGTACGTCTAAACATTCTGACGATTTAATATTAATCGAAGTAAATTTTCTAAGACCATGATTAACAAGATGAACTTGAACAGCTCCTGTCGCTAGAATAATTGGAATTGCAATTCTTGTTTCTGAGACTTTTTCATCTGTTAAAATAATATGTTTTACTCCTTCTCTTACTGCTAACTCCGCTTCTTTTTGTATTCTTTTTAATTCCGAATTAAGATCAATATTTTTGTCATAAACATCAAAGGTGCAGTCAATTTCAATTTTTTCTTCATCTAAAATTTCAAATAATTTTTTAAATTGCGCATTCGAAAGAATAGGACTTTCTAAAAGAAAGTTTTTTTTACTAAACAAATCTTCTCCTAAAATATTTTGTAAATTTCCAATTCTAGTATTTAAAGACATGACTCTATTTTCTCTCAAAGAGTCAATTGGCGGATTAGTTACTTGACTAAAATTTTGTCTAAAATAATGGGATAAGTTTCTATATTTTGAAGACAAAACGGCAGCAGGAGTGTCGTCTCCCATAGAACCAACTGCTTCTTTTTGTTCTTCAGCCATTGGGTGTAAAATTAATTCCAAGTCTTCTATTGAAGTGCCGGCTGCATATTGTTTCTGTCTTAGCTCATCTCCTTCAAAAGTGTTGAACTCTTTAAGATCGGAAAATTTTTTACTAATCTCGATTAAATTTTGACTAAATTTTTTATAAATAGGATTTTTTGATAATAAATCCTTGATTTTTTTATCATTATAATAGGTTCCTTCGTCTAAGTTTACAGCGATCATTTGTCCTGGTCCGACTCTGCCTCGAAAGATAATATTCTCATCTTTTACTGGCACCATTCCGGTTTCAGATCCTGCGAATAATATTTTATCTTTTGTAATAGTATATCTAAGAGGTCTTAAACCATTTCTATCAGATGCAGCCAAAACCCAATTTCCATCTGTTGCTGCAATAGCCGCAGGTCCGTCCCATGGTTCAATAACAGAGTTTAAATAATTATACATATCTCTATAATTTTGAGGAATGATCTTACTTCGTTTAGACCAAGCTTCTGGAATTAGCATCATCTTAACTAACGGTAATTGTCTTCCAGATCTAGCTAACAATTCAAAAACAGCATCGAGACATGCTGTATCAGAACTACCTGACTTTAAAATAGGTTTTAAATCATCAATATTAGAATAAAGATCAGATGATAAACCTTGTTCATGAGTCTTCATCCAATTTATATTTCCTTTGAGAGTATTAATTTCTCCATTATGAGCTAAAATTCTAAAAGGCTGCGCTAATTCCCAACTTGGAAAAGTATTTGTGGAATACCTCTGATGAAAAATTGCAAATCTAGAAATAAATCTTTTATCTAGCAAATCTGGATAAAAATCTGATAAATGTTCTGCAAGAAACATTCCTTTGTAAATCACCGATCTAGAACTAATTGATGAAATATAAAATTCTTTTAGTTGTGCAGCACTAACAGCATTTTCAATTTTTTTTCTAACGTAATAAATTTTTCTTTCTAACTCTTCTGATTCTAATTGTTTGTTTGGAGCAAAAATAATTTGTTCAATTTCAGGTCTTGAATCATTAGCTTTACTTCCTAACACTTTAGGTTTTACAGGAACTTGTCTCCAGCCAAAAATATGAAAATCATTAATTAATAATTCATGCTCAACGATTGTTCTACAATATTCTTGGGAGTTATAATCATTTCTTGGAAGAAAAATCATACCAACGCAAAGTTGATCTTTCTTTTTTATTTCGTAACCAGTAATATTAATTTGTTCTTCAAAAAAATTTCTTGAAAGCTCAATGTGAATTCCTGCTCCATCTCCAGTTTTGCCGTCTTTATCAACCGCGCCTCTGTGCCAAACTGCTTTTAACGCCTCTATTCCATTTTCAACAATTTGTCTTTTAGCTTTTCCATCCATCGATGCAACAAAACCAACGCCGCATGCATCATGTTCATCCTCGGATCTATAAACTCCAGTATCTATTAAAGTTTTTAAATTTTTTTTAATAATAGACATAAATTAAGCAACCATTGATTTTGAATTTTTATATAAATTAGCTCTTAAATATTGATCTATTGAATCAGCAGCATCTCTGCCATCTTTGATTGCCCAAACTACTAGTGATGCACCTCTAACAATATCGCCTGCTGCAAAAACTCTGTCTATGTTAGTTTGCATTGTCTTTAAATCAACTTTAATAGTGCCCCATTTTGAAACATCTAATTTTGGTTCATTAAATAAAGTTGGGATATCTTCAGGATCAAACCCTAAAGCTTTTATAACCATATCAGTTGGAATTTTAATTTCTGAATCTTCTACAACCTCAGGCGTTTGTCTGCCTGTTGCGTCAGGTTCACCTAATTTCATTTTATTTACAATAATATTTTTAATAATTCCTTTTTCGCCTATAAACTCTTTAGGATTTGTTAACCATTGAAAATCTACTCCTTCCTCTTCTGCATTTAAAACTTCTCTTGCAGAACCTGGCATATTTTTTTTGTCTCTTCTATATAAACATTTTACTGATTTAGCATTTTGTCTAATTGCAGTTCTTACGCAATCCATTGCTGTATCTCCACCGCCAATTACTACTATATTTTTATTTTCAGCATTTAAGTTTCCATTATCAAACATTTCAACTTTATCACCTAAACCTTTTTTATTTGACGCTGTTAAAAATTCCATTGCCGGATAGATATTTTTAAGCTCAGATCCAGGAAGATCAACCTCTCTTGCTTTATAAACTCCTGTTGCAATCAAGATTGTATCATGTTTGTCTTTTAATTCATCAAGTGTTGCATCTTTTCCAACAGCAAAATTTAATTCAAATTTAATTCCACCATCTTGTAAAAGTTTTGTTCTTCTCTCAACAATATCTTTTTCTAATTTAAAATTTGGAATACCATAAATTAATAAACCTCCGGGTCTATCATATTTATCGTAAACAGTAATTTTATATCCTAATTTTCTAAGTTGCTCTGCCGCAGCAAGACCTGCTGGCCCAGCTCCAATTATTCCGATACTTTGATCTAAATCTTTTTTAATTTTAATTGGTTTTACTAAACCTTTTTCAAAAGCATTATCTGTAATAAATTTTTCTATTGATCCAATAGTTACAGTGCCGTGTCCTGCTCTTTCAATTACACAGTTACCTTCGCACAGTCTATCTTGTGGACATATTCTTCCACAGACTTCTGGCATATTATTTGTTGCAGATGAAATTTCATAAGCTTCTTCTAGTCTTCCTTCGGCAGTAAGTTTTAGCCAATCAGGAATATTATTAGAGAGAGGACAATGAACTTGGCAATAAGGCACTCCGCATTGTGAACATCTACTCGATTGTTCCTCTGCTTTTGGCAAAATATATTCTTTGTAAATTTCGCTAAAATTTTTAATTCTTTCTGAGACGTTGGATTTTTCTGGTGTTTGCCCTTTAGTGCCGACAAATTTAAGCATTTTTTCTGCCATGAATTTTAATATGAGTTAAATTATGGTTTTTACAGATTATATTCACAAAAACGATGTTTTTAAAAGATAAATTAGGACAATATATAATTACTAATTTAACATATTTATTTATAT
>CAIQAD010000052.1 GCA_903869725.1 uncultured Alphaproteobacteria bacterium
ATTTTATTTTTAATTTATTATTAATTTTTAACTTTTGAAGTTGAATCAAACAATTAATTAATTTTTTGTAAATAGCAAATTTATTGGAAGAATTTTTAATTAATTGATAAAAAGAAATTTTTCCGAGATCCTCTAATAGAGCGAAACCTAAATTAAAATTATGACAAATTATTTTTGGCGCTTTGAAATTATTTAATTTTAAAAATCTACTTACTAAAACATAATTATAAATATTTGACTTTTTTTCTTCATTGGAATAAGCAAGAATATAAGTTTTATTTTTTAAAATTATTCTAAAATATTTTCTGAAAGAAGCGTCGCCCTTTATTGGCTTAATTTGGTAATTTTTAAATTTATTTTTCTTTAAAAAAAGATCTATTTTTTTCTGAAAATTACTCATTTATACTAAAGTTAAACCATTTACCTTTACCATTAATCTTCACAGAACGAATATCTTTATCAACATTATAAATAAAACTTATTTGCAAATATTCAGGTAATGAATCTATAATTAATTCTGGCCACTCAATAATATTAATAAAGTTTTTTGCTGTATCAAAAAATCCTAAATAATTAATATCTGATTTTTGCTTTAATCGATAAAAATCATAATGAGCTACTTTAGAATTTTTTCCTAAATCATAATATTGAACAATATTAAAAGTAGGACTCAAAACTTCCTCGGGTTTAATTTTATTTTTTTTTTGCAATGCCCTGACTAGGAATTTACTAAATGTAGTTTTTCCTGATCCTAAAGTGCCTTTAAGTAATAAAAAATCATTATTTTTAAGATTTTTTGAAATAATTTCAGCAAGTTTCCTTGTGGAATCTAATGAATTTAATTCCATTTACCAAAAATTAATAACGATAATTATCTGATTTAAAAGGACCGTTGTTCGAAACATTTATGTAGTCCGCTTGTTCTTTGCTTAGTTTTGTCAATTTTGCTCCTACTTTAGCAAGATGCAACATTGCAACTTTTTCGTCTAAATGTTTTGGAAGTACGTAAACTTCGTTTTTATACTTTCCGTTACTGTTGAATAATTCAATCTGCGCTATAACCTGATTAGTGAATGAAGCACTCATAACAAAACTTGGATGACCCGTTCCACAACCTAAATTAACTAATCTACCCTCTGCCAGCAAAATAATTCTTTTTTTACTTGGAAATTCGATTTCATGAACCTGCGGTTTGATTTCATTCCATTTATAATTTTTTAAAGCACTAACCTGAATTTCATTATCAAAATGTCCAATATTGCAAAGAATTGATCGATCTTTCATTTTTCTCATATGTTCAATAGTAACAATATCTTTATTACCTGTGGCAGTTACGACAATATCGGCTAAGTGAATAGCTTCATCCATAAGAACAACTTCATATCCTTCCATTGCGGCCTGAAGCGCACATATTGGGTCAGACTCTGTTATCATAACTCTCGCTCCACTTTGTCTTAACGAAGCTGCGCTTCCTTTACCAACATCACCAAAGCCAGCTACAATTGCAATCTTTCCTGACATCATCAAATCAGTCGCACGTCTTATTGCATCTACCAAACTTTCTCGACATCCATATAAATTATCAAATTTAGATTTAGTAACAGAATCATTTACATTAATTGCAGGAATTAATAATTTTTTCTCACTTTGAAGTTTTTTTAAAGATTTAACTCCAGTTGTAGTTTCTTCTGAAACGCCTTTTACATTTTTTAATAAATCTTTATATTTATCATGCATAAGCATGGTTAGATCGCCCCCGTCATCTAATAAAAGATTAGGAGTCCAACTTTTTTTTCCATTAATAGTTTGATCGATACACCACCAATATTCCTCTTCTGTTTCACCTTTCCATGCAAATACTGGTATATTCTTTTTTGCAATTGCAGCAGCTGCATGATCTTGTGTTGAAAAAATATTACAAGAAGACCATCTAACCTCTGCCCCAAGAGTTACTAATGTTTCAATAAGAACAGCTGTTTGAATTGTCATGTGCAGACAGCCAATAATTTTCGCACCCTTTAGTGGTTTTTTTGAATTATATTCTTCTCTAATAGCCATTAATCCAGGCATTTCAGTTTCTGCTAGGGATATTTCTTTATTGCCGAAATCAGCCAAAGTTAAATCTTTTACTTTAAAATCTTGGAACATTTAAAATCTTAATTAACAATAAAAGCTTATGATATCAAATTGATTTAATTTTATTAAGCGATGGGGAGATCAATCTCAATTACTGCGCCTTTTTTCTTAGAGTTTCTTAAATTATAAGCTTTGATTTTGCCTTTATGTGCATCAACAATATTTTTTACTATATTTAGTCCAAGTCCTGAGTGCTGACCAAACATTTCTTTAGGTCTATTACTGTAAAATCTATCGAAAATTTTATTAATGTCATTTTCATTAAATCCAGGACCTTCATCAATAAAAACAATTTTTACTATTTTTTTTAATTTTTCAACTTTAATTTCTATAGTTCCATTATCCGGAGTAAAAGAAATTGAATTTTCAATAATATTTGAAAATACCTGTTTCATTCTATTTTGAAACCCAAGAACAAAAGTTTTATTTTTGTTTGGATTATTAATGTTAATTTTAATATTTTTATTAGTGTTAGCGTACATTTTTAATAATTCATCTTTTGCAATTGTTAAAAGTTCTACAATATCAAATTTTATTAATTGTAATTTCGTTTCAGAAGCTTCGTCTTTTAACATTTGCGAATAATCTGAAATTAATCTCTCAATTCTAAAAACATCGTGATTTAAGATATCCATCAATTTACTTTTCTTTTCTAAATCATTTGTAGTTGGTAACAGTTCTGACGCCGCTTTAAGTGATGTTAATGGATTTCTAATTTCATGTGTAAGATCGGAAGCAAATCTTTCTGCAAATTCTATTCTTTTGTAAAGATTATCTGTCATTGCAGATAATGATCTGGATAAATTTCCGATTTCATCTGCTCTTAAATTAATTTTATTTATCATCTTAGTATCGGGATTGTCTTCACTTGCGCTAGAAGTAAATCTACCTAATGCTCTTATTGGACGAAGAATATTGAAACTTAAATAAAGTGAAAAAATTAATATAATAATCGCAACACTTATAGCTGTTCTAATTACAAAGTACCTTCTCTCTTGAACAGCTATTTCTATGTCGTTGGCTTCTTCCGATATGACGATGTAACCCTTTTCTTTATTATTAAAAGACAGACCAGCTAACGTAAAAACTGTAAAGTTTCCGTTAATTTTTCTTGTATAGGTAGTTACGTGTTTAAAAGAAGCTTCTTCTAAATACTTTCTAGTTAATCCTCCAATAACTTGCTCTTGCTTTGAATTTTTAAGTGAGCTTGATTCTAAAGTTTCGTTATCCGTTTCATCTATTTTTTTTTCTCTAACTGGTGGCACGGTAAAAAAAGGATTATTGTTTAGATCTAGTGAATGAGTATCAATAATAATATCTTTATTTAAATTATAGATTCTTATTTGATTTATATTAGGCAATAGTGATTTGTAGCGAATAAGAAAACGCCTTAGATTATCTTTCTCATACGGAATATTTTGTAATTCCATATTCAACTCAATATTACTTATAAGTTTGGCGTGTTCATTTTTTTTATTATTTATAAGCTCAGGTTCAATTGATCTTAAAAAAAAATAAGTAGCAGTTACTAGAAACAAATAAAAACTTATAACTATAAATAAAAATCTTGTTAATAAAGATCTAGAAGTAAATATATTAGATTCCATCAACTAACGTTCCAACGATAACCGCTTCCATATCTTGTTTCAATAGCAGAAAATTTTGGATCAACTTTTATAAATTTTTTTCTAATTCTTTTAATATGACTATCAATTGTTCTGTCTTCAATATCGTTTTCTTGTTTATAAGCAATATTCATTAAATACGCTCTTTCTTTGATTACACCTGGTCTTTTAGCAAGTTCGTATATTATTTTAAATTCTGTTGTCGTTAATTTTTCTGGCAATGATTTTCCTCCCCACAAACATTCTAGTTGTTCAAAATCTAATGTTAGTTTTCCAACAGTTAAAATATTTTTTGGCTGAATAGCCTTTACTTCTAATTTTCTAAATTGAACTTTAACTCTTTCAATTAAAACTTTAATAGAAAATCCCCCTGATTTTTTAACATAATCATCAGCTCCAAGTTTAAGTCCTAATAGTTCGTCTACTTCTTCATCTTTAGAAGTTAATAAAATAACTGGAATGCTAGTTTTTTTTCTTAATTTTTCTAAAAGTTCTTCGCCATTCATTTTGGGCATTTTCAAATCAATTATAGCAAGGTCCGGCGGATTTCGAGTCATTCCAATGTATCCACTTTCTCCATCTAAATAAGTATGGACTTGAAAACCTTCATTTTCTAAAGCCATAGAAACACTTGTTAAAATATTTCTGTCATCATCTACTAAAGCAATAATTTTACTCATAAAATTATTTTATAATATTATTAGTATAATCAAAAGTTCTAATGTGCCGCAGTCCAGTTTATTCCTTCTTGCACATCTACAGTTAAAGGAACGGAAAATTTGTACTCTGGCTCAGAAGCCTTAGACATTATTTCAGCAATATTTTTTTTCAATTCTTGAATATTTTCTTTGCTCGACTCAAACACAAGTTCATCGTGAATTTGTAAAAGCATTTGACAGTTAAAATCTTTATCTAAAATTTTTTTGTCAATTTTTAACATAGCAAATCTTAAAAGATCTGCTGCTGTGCCTTGTATAGGTGCATTAATTGCCGCTCTTTCTTGAAAAGTTCTTAAAGTATGATTTTTGTCATTAATATTAGAAAAATTACATTTTCTGCCAAACACTGTTTTTACATATCCAAATTTTCTACAACTTTTTAACGTTTCATTCATATAATCTTTTATCTCTGGAAATTTTTTAAAATACGATTTTAAAAAAGATTCAGCTTCATTATTTGAAACTGAAATTTGCTTAGCGAGACCATAAGATGAAATACCATAAATAATTCCAAAATTAATTGTTTTAGCTTTTCTTCGCATATCTTCATCTACTTTATTTTGCTCTACATCAAATATTTGCGCTGCAGTAATATTGTGAATATCTTCAGAATTTAAAAATGCTTTTTTCAATTCTTTAACATCGGCAATATGAGCAAGAATTCTCATTTCAACTTGACTATAATCTGCAGATATTAGGTAACTATTTTTTTCAGCAATAAAAGCCGCTCTAATTTCTTTGCCTTCTAATGATTTAATTGGAATATTTTGTATATTTGGATCGCTAGACGCAAGTCTTCCAGTAGTAGTTGCTGCTAATAAAAAAGAAGTGTGGATTCTTTTTGTTTTGCTATCGATAAATTCTTGCAAACTATCCGTGTAGGTACTTTTTAATTTAGATTTTTGTCTCCAATCTAATACGAGTTTTGGAAATTCATATCCTTGGAGGGCTAAATCTTCTAAAATATTTACATTTGTTGCCAAATTACCTTTTTTAGTTTTTTTAGTTCCAGCTATTTTTAATTTTTTATATAAAATATCCCCTAATTGTTTAGGAGAACCAATATTAAATTCTTCTTCTGCAATGCTATAAATTTTTTTTTCTAAAATTTTTAATTCTTTTTCGAATTTTAAGGATAATTGTTTTAGAATTTTTTCATCAATTTTTATTCCGTTTTCTTCCATTTTTGACAGAACTTTAACCATTGGTTTTTCTAAATTTTCATAGACTGAGAGAACTTCTTCTTTAAAAAGTCTTTGATTAAAGAGGTTATAAAGTCTTAAAGTAACGTCTGCGTCTTCGGCTGCATATTCAGTAGCTTTATCAATAAAAACCTTATCAAAGGTAACTTGAGATTTTCCAATTCCAGCTACATCTTTATAAGTGATGGTTTTATGTTGTAAGTGTATTTCAGACAATAAGTCCATTCCATGCCTATTAACACCAGCATCCAGAGCATAGGACATGAGCATCGTATCCTCAATAGAATTTAATTCTACTCCATATTTCTTTAATATTCTGTAATCATATTTAATATTATGACCAATTTTCTTAATACTTTTATCTTCCAAATATATTTTTATTTTTTTAATAACCTGATCAATATTCAATTGAAGTTTCGTTTGTGTGTCTTCAGAATTTGAGTGTTTTAATGGAATATAAAAAGCATTTCCTTCAGAAACACATAAAGAAACTCCAACTAAATCAGCCTGTAAAATGTTTAAAGAATTTGTTTCAACATCTACTACCATTAAACCCTTTTTTTCAGCTTCTTTTAAAACCATATCTAATTCTGACATTTTAAATATTGTTTTATAATTATTTCTAGAAACTTCCGAAGTTTTAATAAAAGAATTTTCTTCAAACTTTTCTTCTTTTATCTGAGAATTAACATCATGTGTTTTTTCACTATGATTCTTTTCTATACGTTCAAGCAATCTTGAAAATTCCATTTTTTTTAAAAATGGAATAATTTTTTTTAAATCTATTTCTTTAAGTTTAAAATCATTAATACTTTCAACGATAGGAACATTATCTTTTAATGTTACAAGTTTTTTACTTATAATTGCATTTTCTTTATTATCAATTATTGTCTGCCTTCTTTTTGGCTGTTTAATCTTTTCTACATTTTTAATTAAATTTTCTACTGAACCAAATTCATTTATTAACTCTGCTGCCGTTTTAACTCCAATACTTGGAACTCCAGGAATATTATCCGAACTATCACCTGCTAAAGATTGTACCTCTATGACCTTATCAGGAGTTACACCAAATTTTTCTTTTACTTCTTCTATGCCAATATCTTTATTTTTCATTGAATCGAACAATGTTGTTTCGTTATCTATGAGTTGCATTAAATCTTTGTCAGAGGATATAATTTTAACTTTGAGACCTTGTTTCAAAGCTTCTTTTTTATAAGTTGCTATTAAATCGTCTGCCTCATAATTTTCCAGTTCAATACTTGGTAAATTAAAAGCTCTAACCGCCTCTCTAATAAAACTAAACTGAGGTATTAAATCTTCAGGTGTCTCGGAACGATTTGCTTTGTACTCGGGATAAATGTCATTTCTAAAATTTTTTCTAGCACTATCAAAAATAACAGCCATATGAGTGGGTCTTTCCGTGTGACTTTTAGAGCGTGATTCTTCTAAAAATTTATAAAGCATATTACAAAATCCACTCACCGCCCCTACAGGCATACCGTCACTTTTTCTTGTTAATGGAGGCAAAGCGTAGAAAGCCCTGAAGATATAGCCAGAACCATCAATTAAATAAATTAATTCTTTTTTTTTAGGATTGGTCATTAAATAAATATTATCTTATAACTGAAAAAATTATATTAGATATTATTCATGCAAAAGTTTCTTGCTTTAAAAACAACTAATCTTTCAAAAGAATATAAAACTAAACAAAATACAATCCATGCTTTAAAAGATATTAATTTAGAAGTTAATAAAGGAGAAATATTTGGTCTTTTAGGACCAAATGGCGCTGGCAAATCTACATTTATAAATATTCTTGCGGGAACAGTTATAAAAACGCACGGAAAAGTAACGGTATGGAATTTTGATTTAGATATCAATCCGAGAGAGGTCAGAAGTTCAATTGGAATAGTTCCTCAGGAAACTAATCTTGATCCATTTTTTTCACCAAGAAAATTATTAGAAATACAAGCGGGCATGTATGGCATTAAAGCTGCTGAAAGAATTACTGATAAAATTTTAGAAATTACAATGCTTAAAGATAAAGCTGATGCTTATGCGAGAAGTCTTTCGGGCGGAATGAAGAGAAGATTGTTAGTTGCAAAAGCTTTAGTGCATCGTCCACCGATTCTTATTCTCGATGAACCAACCGCCGGTGTAGATGTAGAACTAAGACAAAACTTGCTGCAAAATATTAAAGAATTAAATGCACAAGGTGTAACAATTATTCTTACAACTCATTATTTACAAGAAGCTCAAGAACTTTGTGATCGAATTGCAATTATAAATCATGGAAAATTAATAGCGCTAGATAAAACAGAAAATTTATTAAATAATATATTTACTAAAAAAATATTATTTAGATTAAAGGCACCAAAAAATATTGGAGAAAAACTTAATTCTGGACTTCCCATCAACTATCCTAAACCAGATTTGATTAGTATCACCTACAATAAAAATGAAGCAAAGATAGAAGATATTATTTCTGAAATTAAAACAAAAAATATTGAAATATTAGACATTTTAACTGAGGATGCAGACTTGGAAGATGTCTTCCTTAAACTAACCAAAAGTAAATAATTGGCTTAATCAAAAACTGCCTATCTTTAGGTTTTAAAATGATTGATTATTTACTAAAATCGAATCATTTTAATATTTTTTCTTTGTGTAACATCTAAGACACAAAATATGCTTTCAGACCCAGCTTAAATTAACTAAATCTAAGGCCAAACTCAAAACTTACTCTCAATGACCTGTCATCTCCCAAGTTCAATCCAAAATAATTAAAAATTAAAAAAAGATAAGCACAGAACTTAAAACGTAATTATTCTTTATTTTTCAATGCTTTTTAGCATAAAGTTCTTAAAGCTTTTCCTTACAATTGGCGTCTACAGGAAATCTTAGCTCTCAAAGCACAAAATTTTACACTCGAAGACCTAAATTTCAAAAAAAATTCCATTGAAGGTTTCAGAGTAAAAATTTTGCTTAAGGGGAAATAAATGCTTTACATAAATTAATTTTTATCTTAATTCACGAATTATTAGTTAATAAATAACAATAAATTTATTAAAACTTTTATAACAAAAGGACATAACAAGAATTGAAAAAATGTAATTCTGTTTCTGACTTAGTCAGAGAGTTTCAGCCAGTTAACCCTGTATATTGCATCCGACCTGAGAGCATAAGGTTGGCTTGTAATTTTTTTGTAAATAATTTTCCCGGGCGGCCCCTATACGCTGTAAAAACAAATCCTCATAAAGACGTTCTTAAACTTATTTATCAAAATGGGATAAAAAATTTTGATGTAGCCTCTCTCGAAGAAATAAAATTAGTAAAATCAGTTGCAAAAGATGCAAAACTTTTCTTCATGCATACAGTAAAAAGCAGACATAGTATTGAAGAAGCATACTTTAATTATAGCGTTAGAGATTTTTCTTTTGATACAAAAGATGAGTTAATTAAAATTTTTGAAGCAACTAAGGACGCGAAAGATTTAACACTATATTTACGAATATTTATTTCTAATGAACACGCTGAGATTGATCTTTCAAAAAAATTCGGAGCATCTGTTACTGAAGCAATTGGATTAATTAAAATTGCTAAACCACTAGTAAATAAAATTGGAATTAGTTTTCACGTAGGATCTCAATGTATGCATCCTGTATCTTATTCAAAAGGTATTAAAGAAGTTGGAAATATAATTACAAAGTCAGGAATAACTCCTGATATCATAAATGTTGGTGGAGGATTTCCTTCTAAGTATCCAGATTTATATCCGCAACCTTTAGAAAATTACATGGAAGAAATTAAAAAAGCAGTTGCAAAATTAAATCTGCAAAAAACTCCGGAGTTAATTTGTGAACCTGGAAGAGCAATAGTTGCTGAAAGCGGTTCAACAATTGTTAGAGTTGAACTTAGAAAAAAACAAAGTCTTTATATTAATGATGGTACTTATGGTTCTTTATTTGATGCTGGATTTCCAAATTTTATTTTTCCAACTCGCGTTGTAGATAATGGAAAAAACTATAGCAGACGGTTAACTCCTTTTAATTTTTATGGTCCTACATGCGATAGTATGGATTTTATGAAAGGTCCTTATATGTTGCCAAATAATTTAAAAGAAGGCGATTACATTGAAATTGGACAATTGGGCAGTTACGGAATTACTTTTAGAACTAAATTTAATGGCTTTTACTCTGATGATATTTTCGAAGTTGATGATAAACCTATTATGTCCGTTTATCAAAATGAGCAAGATCAAGACGAGGAATATAAGAGCAATTACCTTGTTGCTTAATGACAAAATCACAAAGTCCATCTATTGGGCACAACAAATCAAGTTTTCTAAATAAAGCAATCGAGCATATAGATATTACTTCTTTTGACGCAAGACCAATCATTGATGCAATGTCAAAAATGTCTTTTACATCAAGAGAGACTGGCAATGCAGCTCAAATTTATAATGAAATGTTAAAAGATAAAAACTGTACTATCTTTTTAACCTTAGCAGGATCAACTTCTGCAGCTGGCTGTATGAAAGTTTATGCAGATCTTGTTAAAAATAATATGGTGGATGCAATTGTAGCAACTGGAGCTTCAATAATAGATATGGATTTTTTTGAGGCACTTGGTTTTAAACATTATCAAGGTTCTCAGTTTCAAGATGATAACGTGTTGAGAGAAAATTATATAGATAGAATTTACGATACATACATTGATGAAGATCAATTACAAAAATGTGATAAAACAATTGGTGAAATAGCAGATTCGCTTGAGCCTAGACCTCACACATCAAGAGAATTTATAAAAGCAATGGGAAAATATTTAACTAAAAATTCTAAGAAAAAAGAATCTTTAATTCAATTAGCTTATGAAAATGATGTTCCTATTTTTTGTCCAGCATTTACAGATTCAAGCGCAGGATTTGGATTGGTATTACACCAAGAACGTAATCCAAATAAACATATGACGATAGACTCAATAAGAGAATTTAGAGAACTTACTGAAATTAAGATAAAATCTAAAACTTCTGGATTGCTAATGGTAGGCGGGGGAGTTCCTAAAAATTTCATTCAAGACACTGTAATTTGTGCTGAACTTCTTGGAAAAGAAGTTGAAATGCATAAATACGCAATTCAAATAACTGTTGCCGATGTTAGAGACGGCGCATGTAGCTCTTCCACATTAAAAGAAGCTAGTTCTTGGGGAAAAGTTGACACAAGCAAAGAACAAATGGTATTTGCTGAAGCGACAACTGTTATTCCTTTAATTGCAAGCGATGCTTATCACAGAGGTTATTGGAAAAACCGACCAAAAAGAAGCTTTTCTAAGATATTTAAATAAATCATGTCATCAATAACTAAAGTAGCTTTAGTTCAGATGAAAATGGAATCTGAACCAAAAAAGAATCTCAACAAAGCAATTACTAACATAAAGTTAGCAAAAAAAAGAGGTGCAAACATTGTATGTCTTCCTGAATTATTTTTATCTCATTATTTTTGCCAAGAAGAAAAACATGACAATTTTGATTTAGCAGAAAAAATTCCTGGTCCAACAACTAAAATTTTGAGTGATCTTGCAAAAAAAATAAAAATAATAATTATAGTGCCGCTATTTGAAAAGAAAGTTTCTGGTCTTTATCACAATTCCTGCGTAGTAATTGACGAACAAGGAAAAATCTTGGGAAATTATAGAAAAATGCATATTCCTGATGATCCACAATATTACGAAAAATTTTATTTTACACCCGGAGATCTTGGTTTTAAAAGTTTTAACACAAAGCACGGTACTATAGGAACTTTAATTTGCTGGGATCAATGGTTCCCAGAAGCTGCTCGCCTAACAGCTTTAAAGGGTGCAGAAATTATATTTTACCCAACCGCAATAGGATGGCATCCTAGAGAAAAACAAGAGTTTGGTCAGTCACAATTAAACGCTTGGCTTACTATTCAAAGATCACATGCTATTGCGAATGGAGTTTTTGTAGTTTCGGTGAACAGAGTAGGTACCGAAGGCTCACATGGAAAATTAATAGAATTTTGGGGAAACTCAATTGTTTTTGACCCTAATGGAAATATTATTGCAGAGGCAAAAAAACAAAAAGAAGAAATCATCATGTGCAGTCTTGACTTAAAAAAAGTTGAAAAAACAAGACAACATTGGCCATTTTTGAGAGATAGAAGAATTGACCAATATCATGGTCTTCTAAAAAATCCCTCTAATGAGTGAAAATCTTGCATCCTTAGGTTACAGGATGCCTGCAGAGTGGGAAAGGCAGGCATCGACTTGGTTAGCATGGCCTCATAATAAAAATGACTGGCCAGGTAAATTTCAGAATATTCCAAATGTTTTTGCAAAAATAATATCTGCTTTATCTAAGGTACAAAAGGTTGATTTATTAATTCAATCTAATAAAAAAAAAAAAATTATTAAAAAAATTTTATTAAAAGAAAACTCAAAAATTGAAAATGTTTCTTTTCATTTAATAAAAACAAATCGAGTTTGGACTAGAGATTCCGCACCTATTTTCTTAATTAATGATAAAATTAAAAAAAAAATTATTCCCAATTTTTATTTTAATGCTTGGGCAAAATATAAAGACTATCAATATGATAATTGTATAAAAAAAAAAATTTCTGAAATTAAAAATTTTGAAATTCTAGATATTCAAGTAAAAATTAAGAATAAAATAAAGAATATTGTATTAGAAGGAGGGGCAATAGATGCCAATGGAAAAGGCACTCTAATTGTGACAGAAGAATGTTTATTAAGTAAAATACAACAGAGAAACCCTGGGGTTAGTAAAAAATCTCTAGAAAAGATATTAAGCGAAAGTTTAAATATTAAAAATTTTATTTGGCTGAATAAAGGAATTATAGGCGATGATACACATGGACATGTAGATGATATAACAAGATTTTATGAAGAAGATAAAATATTTACTGCAATTGAGGATAATAAATACGATGCAAATTTCAATTCTTTAAAACATAATTTAAAAATTTTAGAAAAATCAGTAAATCACAACGGAAAAAATAATAAAATTACCGAGATACCTATGCCAAAACCACTAATTATAGAAAAAACAAGAGTGCCGGCTAGCTATCTTAATTTTTATATAGCTAATAACATTGTTTTGCTTCCAATATTTGAGGATAAAAACGATGATAAAGCATTCACAATTTTAGAGAAAAATTTTAAAGGTAGAAAAATTATACCTATTAATTGCAAAGAATTAATTTGGGGTTTTGGCGCCATTCATTGCATGACACAACAAGAGCCATTCATCTAAATTAAATATCTAAATTATCAACGCTAATTGCATATTTATTAATAAAGTCTTTTCTAGGAACAACGTCTTCACCCATTAAAATCTTGAAGATTTCTCTATCTTGATCCCCGGGGTTTGTACTGTCTGCATCAGCGTCATTATTAGAATAATTAACCCTTAAAAGCGTATTATTGGCAGGGTCTAAGGTCGTTTCCCAAAGCTCTTCGGGATTCATCTCTCCTAGTCCTTTAAATCTTTGAATAGAAACGAATTTTTTTCCTTCTTCTACAATTTTTTTGAGAAAGTCTAACGGAGAATAAATAAGAGTCTTTTCGTTATTGGAGTTAAGCAAGTAGCAATTTTTTCTAAAAATTTTAAGCAATTCTCCTAGATTACTAAAATTGTCTGCAAACTTTGTATCTAAAAAATTAATATTTAATTGTTTAGAAACTATTTCATTATAATATTTTTTCTCTAAAATAAATAAATTATCTTTAAATAAACCGGTCCATTGATTTCCTTCAGAATTTTGAGATATATTATTTAAATAATCAGCTGCTGCTTTTATAGCTCCTTCTTTTTTTTTATTATTAGAGTCATCTTTTATTAAAAACTTTTCTTTTTCTTTATAAAATGACCCAGTAACAGTCAGAGCTTCTACTAAATCTTTATCAAAATCTTTATTTAAATTTTTAAGTCTATTATCTAGTTCTTTAGAGTGTTTAATAATTTCCTCGATGTTTTGCTCTTTTGTTTTTCCATTATCATCTAAGAATAATTTAAAATTATCTTTTGCAGCATCAACTGTGATTGAAAAAAGTTCATCATCATTTTTTATGTATGTAACTTTTTTTCCAACTTTGACTTTATAAAGAGGAGGTTGAGCTATGTATATTTTACCGTTTTTAATAAGTTCACTAAAAGGCTCATTATTAAAAAAAGTTAAAAGTAAAGTTCTTATATGAGATCCATCAACATCAGCATCAGTCATAATAATAATTTTTCCATATCGTAATTTTGCAATATCAAAGTCATCAAATCCTGTTCCAATTGCATTAATTAAAGTTATGATTTCATTTGATGATAACATTTTAGCGTAAACTTTTTTTGCTTCTGTTGGATCCATTTTTGTTGTCCCATCAATTTTTGAATCGACGTAAGTATTTAAAATTTTACCTCTTAACGGTAACACTGCTTGAAATTCTCTATTTCTTGCCTGTTTTGCGGATCCACCGGCTGAATCTCCTTCAACTATAAATAGTTCTGCTTTATCTTTGTCTTTGGTTTGGCAATCCGCAAGTTTTCCGGGTAAACTTGAAATATCAAGTGCACTTTTCCTACGAACGCTTTCTCTAGCTTTTCTTGCTAATTCCCTTGCTAAAGCAGCCTGTGAGATCTTATTAACTAATATTTTAGTTATTTTAGTGTTCTGATCAAACCACATTTCTAGTTTTTCATTAATAATACTTTCAACTACCGGTCTTACTTCTGATGAAACTAATTTTTCTTTGGTTTGAGATGAAAATTTTGGGTCTTTAACTTTGACAGAAATAATTGCTGTCAAGCCCTCTCTTACGTCATCACCAGTGACTGTAATTTTTTCTTTTTTTAAAACACTATTATCAACTACATATTTGTTAATTGTTCTAGTTAAGGCGTTTCTAAAACCAATAAGATGTGTACCTCCATCTTTTTGTGGAATATTATTTGTGAAACAATTAACTTGCTCTTGATATCCACCGTTCCATAACAGGGCTACTTCAATAATAATATCATTTTTATTTCCTGAAATATAAATAGGTTTTGCAAATAAAATTTCACCTGTATCAAATTTTATTTTTTCTTTATTCTTATCAAGATCGACAACAAATTCTGAAATTCCGCCATTAAATTTATATTCCGATCTTTTTAATTTTTCTTCTCTTTTATCTTCAAGAACAATTTCAATACCTTTGTTTAGGTAAGCTAATTCTTTGATTCTTTTTTTTAAAATATTAATATCAAACTTAGTATCTGAAAATATTTTCTTAGAAGGCAAAAAAGTAACTGAAGTGCCATTTGGTTTTTTTGCAGAGCCAATTTCTTTTAATTTTTTTACAGTAGTGCCATCTTTGAACTCAGCATGATATTCTTTATTTTTTCTAAAAATATTTAATTTTAAATTTTCCGATAAAGCATTTACTACCGATACTCCCACACCGTGTAATCCACCTGAAATTTTATATGAATCATGATCAAATTTTCCACCAGAATGAAGTTGTGTCATGATTACTTCTGCGGCCGATATTCCTTCCTCTTTATGAAGATCTACAGGAATACCTCTTCCATTATCTTCAACAGTTACACTTTCATCTTTATTTAATGAGACATATATTTCATTACAATGACCTGCTAACGACTCATCAATGGAGTTATCTATAACCTCAAACACCATATGATGAAGTCCAGTTCCATCATCTGTGTCACCAATATACATTCCTGGTCTTTTTCTAACTGCGTCAAGACCTTTTAAAACTTTTATGGAATCTGCTTCGTATGTTTCAGAATTATTAATTTTTTTTTGTAAATTTTCCGGCATTTATGAAGTATTTTGTGATGCCTTTTATAACATTTTTTAACGCTAATTAGGATAAACGAATTAGTATAATTCGACAAAAAATGCTTTATTTTCAATAACTTGGAACAATTTTTTGTCAGTTCCAGTGAACCAGGTTTGCATTCCAATTTTTTTAATTTCATTAAAAAATAGCTCTAAATTTTTTCCATCAACATGAGAGGCGATTTCATCAAATAATAAAATAGAATGATTATTTTTATGTTTGTTTAAAATTATAAAAGACAATATTAATGAAATAAGTATTTTTTTTTGCTCACCCGTAGAACAAAGATCTGAATTTAAATTTGTTTCACGATTAGTTAATATAAAATTATCAAATTGTGGACCAACTGAGTTTCTTTTTAAGATTGTATCCAATTCTCTTTTTTCTAAAAATTTTTTTGTAAAAAAATAATAAAAGTTTTTTTTATCAATATCTTCCAAGTCGTAATTATTCTCAATTGTGATTAATATTTGTAAAAAATTTAATAAATTTTTTGACAATATATTATTAAGCTCTTTAATGATATTTCTTCTACATACATAAATATGCCATAGATGCTCAGTCATTTTTTCTTCTAAAATATCTAACCATTTTTTTTCTTTGTTATCTTTCAACAAAATAATTCTTTCATCTGACATCTTTTTAAATTCATTTAAATTAATTTTATAGTTATGATCATAGTTTGATAACATTTTATCAAAAAATTTTCTTTTTAGACTATTGCCTTCATACATAATTTTATCCATTTGAGGTGTTAACCAAATAAAATTACAGTTGTTTAATTGTTTCATAGATTTGGGTGATTTATTATTATCTAACAAAAAATTTTTTTTTACTTGCAAATATTTTGTTTCAAAAAAAATATCTATTTTAAAATCTTTATTCTCTAAATTTATTATGGAAGATATTATTGTTTTTTCTTTTGAGTTCTTTTTTATAACATCGCTAGCATCTGAAGCTTTTAATCCTTTTTTATCTGTGATCAAAGATAAGGCTTCGAGAATACTTGTTTTACCAATGCTGTTAGGTCCTACTATGCAAACAATATCATTAACTATCTGTAAATCTAAGAAACTATGTGATCTAAAATTTTGTAGCTTTAAATCTTTAATGAAAAACATTTAATCATGCTACTCGCATTGGCATAATAACATGTAAAGTATTTATATCCGATGGATCAAATATCAAAACAGGTGAAGAAGGGTTCTTCGCATTAAGAACTAAGTCTTTATCATCAATAACACTGCCTACGTCTATCAAGTATTTTGAATTAAAGCCTATTTCAAGGTCTGCTCCTTGGTATTTAATTGCTATTTCTTCGACTCCATCACCTGCGGTAGGATCGTTAACTAAAAACTTTAAAATATCTCTATTAGCGACTAGTTTAAGAGTTCCTTTTCTGTCAGATGACAAGGAATTAATCCTATCTATTGTTGAAATAAATTCAGATAAATTTACGTTAATTTTATTATCATTATCTGTAGGTATTACTTTAGAATAATCAGGATAACGACCGTCAATAACTTTTGATATTAATACTATTTTACTAATCAAAAATTTAATTTTTGATTTCGTAGAACTTATTTTTACTTCTGAATTCTCTTCTTGTAAAATTGTTACGAGTTCGAATAATGTTTTCCTAGGCAAAATAACTGGTTCAAAATTTATATCACTTTCAAGTGGTACTCTACTTTTAGATAATCTATGGCCATCTGTCGCAACTGCTACTAAATAATTTTTATTATCCTCTATAGCTTTATGTAAATAAATACCATTTAAATAATGTCTTGTTTCATCATTTGAAATTGCAAATTTTGTTTTATTTAAAAGTTTTAAAAGAACATTTGAATTAATAGAAAATCCTTCAACATTAAGATCATCTTGCGTCACTGGAAAATCTTTTGTCGACAAACATTTTAGATTAAAATTTGATTTTGCAGATATTAAGGAAAGTTGACCTTCGCTTTTTAAAGAAATTAAAATTTCTGAACCTACAGGTAATTTTCTTACTAAATCATAAATTACTTGCGCTGTAGTGGTTGTTGAACCTTCCTGAATTACCTCTCCTGGAATTGTTTCAATAATAATTATATCTAAATCAGTTGCAGATAATGTTATTTTTTCATTACGAGCATCTAATAAAACGTTTGAAAGAATTGGGATTGTATTTTTCTTTTCAACTATTCCCTGAATATGCGAAAGACTTTTTAAAAAAAGATCTCGATTTAACTTTAATTCCATTAAACTCTTTTAATAAGTTTATTATTCAGGTCTTTTATTTCGTTTTCAAATCCTTTGTCTTTAAGTATCAACTCCTCTACTTTTTTTATAGCATGAATAACAGTTGTATGATCTCTTCCAGAAAATCTTCTACCTATATCTGGCAATGATTTGCTTGTCATTTTTTTGGACAAATACATTGCAATTTGCCGAGGTCTAGCAACAGCTCTGGAGCGTCTTGATGACATAAAATCATGCATAGAAATATTATAGTAAGAAACGACTGTTTTTTGAATATCTTCTACAGTTAAATTTGCTTCTGCCTTATTTAAAGAATCTCTTAAAATGCTTTTTGCATCTGCAACTGATATTTTTTTATAATTAATGCTTAGATAAGCGGTTATTCTGTTAAAAGCACCTATCATCTCTCTAATGCTTAATTTTAACTCGCCTGCTATAAAATTTATAATTTCTTCATCAATAATTATATTTTTCTCTGAAGCATGAAATTCTTTGAGACATCTTTGTTTTAATATTTTAACTCTCTGCTCAAAATCAGGGGCTTGAATATCAACTACTAAACCTCCGGAAAGTCTTGATTTTATTCTGTCCTGTATACGATCTAGATCATTAGGAGGTCTATCACACGATATAACAATTTGAGAACCAGACTCTATTAATGCATTAAAAGTGTGAAAAAATTCCTCTTGCGTAACATCCTTGCCGCTAACAAACTGAATATCATCTATAATTAAAACTTTCGCACTTCTAAAAATATCTTTAAATTTAACAACATCATTATTTTTAATAGATCGAACAAACTGATACATAAATCGTTCAGCTGAAACGTAAATAACTTTATCAATTTTTGTTAATAATCTATTTCCAATAGCATTTAATAAATGAGTTTTTCCTAAGCCAACTCCTCCATATATATAAAGTGGATTATATTTATTTAAATTATCAATAATTCTATTTGCAGCTGAAAAAGCAAGTTCGTTACTTCTGCCAACTACAAAATTATCAAAAACTAATTTATCATCTATTTTAGATAAACCATAACCACCGGAATCTTGAGCAGATTCTTTTTTTTCAAATTCAAGTACGTTTGATTTATTGTTTTTAGTCTCTGTTCTTTCTAGTATTTGAAATTCAATGCGAGATACATTTTGTTCTTCTTTTTTATATAAATCTAAAATCTTGTCAGCGTAATGTGCTACTATCCAATCTCTTATAAATCTAGTTTTGACGCTTAATACTAAAGCGTTATAATCAACTTTTACAAAAGTAATATTTTGCAACCAGCTTGTATAAACATCTTGTCCATACAGACTTAACATTGATTTTTGTAAATTTATCCAACTATTTTTTTCAACAGAACTATTTTGTTTAATATTAACTTGATTTGGCATTGAAGAATTTATTAAAAAAGTAGTGTGTTGTATTTATTTAAACTTGTAAAGACAAGTAATAAAATTAAAATTTTTTCAACCAAAAATTTTAATCGTCTTAGTTGTTTTATTTAAAAAAAAATTCAACTTAAAGCTGATAAATACTTTTTAAAGTTTTGCGATTTGTTTTGATATGCGAGAAATTTTTCTAGATATAGTTGTTCTTTTTAAAGAACCTTTTTTAGAATATTTCATTGCTTGCGATTGAAAATTTGAAAACAATTTTAGTGCTTTTGTTTTATCTTTTGATACAATTGCTTGTTCGATGATTTTAACAGCTGCTTTGTATTTACCAACGCGAATTTTATTAATTTCGGTTTTCTTTTTTGTCGTTTTAACTGCTCTGATAGCTGATACTGTATTTGCCATAACTCAGGGTCTTATATAAGTTGGATTTATTAGGGTCAATTAATATTATTTTTGACACTTGATACAAAAAAAAGTTGCTCTGCCAACAGACACAACTCTTGAGATTATTCCATTACAACCTTTTCTTGGACACTTTAAATTTTCTTTATTATACACTTTAAATTCATTCTGGAACTTGCCGGACTTTCCATCTAAATATTTAAAATCTTTAATACTAGAACCGCCTAATTTAATGGCTTTTTTAAGTATAATTTTAATGTTCTTAAATAGATTTTGAGTTTCATAATTATTTAAATTTGAAGAAATTCTATTAGGATTTATTGACGATGCAAATAGTATTTCGTTTGCATAAATATTTCCAATTCCAGACATAAAAGTTTGGTCCATTAATAAATTTTTTATATTTTTTTTACTTTTTAACATTTTATTAGTTGTTTCTTTTTGGATTATTTTATTAAATGGCTCAGGTCCAAGTTTTCTTAAAAATTTATTTTTCTTTAAATTACTTAATTTATCTAAAATAAAAAAACCAAATCTTCTTGGATCGTTATAAATCATTTTTGTATTATCCGAAAAAATAAATTCTAGATGATCGTGTTTACTAAAAGCATTATCAAAATAAAAACTAGTTTTTAATAAATTGTTTGAATTATTTAACTGTAGTAAAATTTTTCCTGACATTCCTAGGTGTGCAATTACAACATAATTATTATCTAGATAAAAAAGTATATATTTGGAACGCCTAAGTATTTTTTTTATTTTCGACCCTTTAATTATTTTTATAAAATCCGAACTAACTTTATAACGAAGATTATCATTTCTTACTTCAATATCTTTGATAACTTTATTAACTGAGTGTTTTGATAAAATTCTTTTAGTAATTTCAACTTCTGGCAATTCTGGCATTAACTATATGACTATAATGGATAAATGTTCTATATTTAAAAAATGAAAAACGCTAATACAAAACAAGACTCAAAAAAAGACTTTGTAAATAATGTTTTTGATTCCGTTTTTGATAAATATGATTTGATGAATGACATAATGTCATTTGGAATACACAGGCTTTGGAAAAGAAATTTGATTGACTGGTTGCAACCAAAGAAAAATTCTCATTTAATTGATATGGCAGCTGGGACTGGTGACCTTACAAAATTATATCTTGAGAGAACTAATTTTGATTCAAAATCATGTATGGTTGACCAAAATTTCGAAATGCTAAACAAAGGTAAAAAAAAGTTAGAACTTTATAAAAACATAGATTATTTCTGCGCAAAAGCTGAGGATATTCCCGTTAAAGACTCTAGTTTTGATTACTACATTATAAGCTTTGGTATAAGAAACGTTTCTAATATCAAAAAAGCCTTAAAAGAGTCATTTAGAGTACTAAAACCTGGTGGTCGATTTATGTGTCTAGAATTTTCAAAAGTTAACAATGAATTTGTCGACCATTGCTATTCTAAATTTTCCGATTTAATTCCTACAATTGGAAAAATTGTAACCGGTAAAAAAGAACCATACGAATACCTAATTCAAAGTATTAAAGAGTTTTATAACCAAAAAGAATTAAAAGAATTAATCAAAGAAGCAGATTTTTCAAATATCGAATATAGAAATCTTGCAACTGGTATTGCAGCGATACATTCTGCTTGGAAAAAATAACTTATGTTTTCTAATTTATTTTTACTTATTAAGATTGGAAGAGTCTTAGCTAAATCGGATAGTTTATCTATATTTGAAGAATTTTATAAACCAACTCTTTTCATAAAAATATTAATAAAAATTTTTAGCTTAACTACTGTTAAGTCAAATACTAAATCAAAAAATGCGGGTGAAAGATTAACAAATGCTTTGCTTGAACTTGGTCCGGCATTTATAAAACTAGGACAATTTCTTGCGACTAGACCAGATATTGTTGGCGAAGAATTCTCAAAAGAATTACAAAAATTACAAGATCAAATGCCTCCATTTAGCATTGAAAAGGCTAGAGAAACTATCATTAAAGAATTAGGAGATGAAAATTATAAGAAGATTAAATATTTAAGTGATCCGATAGCAGCCGCTTCTATCTCTCAAGTCCATTTTGCGAAAATTACTGATATCAATAATAACGAAGTTGATGTCGCTATAAAAATACTAAGACCTGATATTGAAAAAATATTCTTTAAAGAATTAGATGCCCTTAGACTGCTTGCATCAATAATTGAATTTAGTGTTAAAAAAAGTCGACGATTAAAACTAATTAAAGTCATCGATTTACTTAGAGAAATAAGCAGTATTGAAATGGATTTAAGATATGAAGCAGCTGCAGCTAGCGAATTAAAGAAAAACACAATTCATGACGAAGGTTTTAAAGTTCCATCAATTTTTTGGGAATTAACAAATCAAAGGGTCCTTACAATTGAAAAAGTTGATGGCATATCAATTAAAAACAAAGATTTACTTATAAAAAGCAAAATTGATCTTAAAAAAATATCAAGAATTCTAATACAAAACTTTCTGCGTCAAGCTGTAGGTGATGGATTTTTTCATGGCGACATGCATCAGGGCAATCTTTTTGTAGATAAACATGAAAATATAGTGCCTGTGGATTTTGGTATTATGGGTAGATTAGATGTTGCAAATAGAAAATATTTAGCTGAAATTTTATACGGATTTGTTCAAAGAGATTACGAAAAAGTCGCAAAAATACATTTTATTGCAGGTTTAGTTCCAGCTACAGAATCCCTAGAAAACTTTACTCAATCACTAAGAACCATTGGAGAGCCAATATTTGGTCAATCTTCAAAAAATATTTCTGCAGGTAAATTATTAGCTCGATTATTTGAAGTTACTGAAAAGTTTAATATGACTACTCAGCCACAATTATTATTACTTCAAAAAACAATGGTTGTAGTAGAGGGGGTTGCAAGATCTTTGGATGAAGACGCTAATATATGGCAAATTTCAAAACCAATTCTTGAAGGATGGCTGAAAAAAGAAATTGGTGTTCAAAATAGAATAGAAAAAGTTATCAAAACAGCAGAAGAATTAATTGACAAACTTCCTGAGCTTCCAAGTATGATCAGCCGAGCAAACACAGTAATGGAAATGCTAAATACCTATAATTATAAATTTCAAAATCAGGAAGAATTAGTAAAGCAAAGTTCTAGAACGCTAAAAAAAACTTACATTATTATATGCTTATTAATTATTGTAATTATATTTTTAATAATATTGAAATAGTTTTATGAAAAACTCTATCATAACAAAAAAAATATTACTCATAATTGGGGGCGGTATTGCTGCTTATAAAGTCTTAGACTTAATTAGAAGTTTAAAAAAAAATAACTACGAAATTAAAACAATTGTAACAAAATCTGGAAAAGAATTTATAACTCCTTTATCTATTGTGGCACTTTCACAAAATAAGGTTTATGAGAATTTATTTGATCCAAACAATGAGGGTGAGATGGATCATATCGCTCTATCTAGATGGTGTGACTTAATTTTAGTAGCGCCTACGACAGCAAATTTAATGGCTAATTTTGCAAGAGGAGAAGCGAATGATTTTGCATCAACAGTAATTTTAGCAGCAAATAAACCTATTTTTTTAGCACCGGCAATGAATGTTGAAATGTGGAACAATCCAGCTAATCAAGAAAATTATAAAAAACTTATTAAGTTTAAATATAAATTTATTGGTCCAGACCAGGGAGAAATGGCCTGTGGTGAATTTGGGGTTGGCAAAATGTCTTCCCCTGATGAAATTTTTACTACTATTCAAAATTTTTTCTTGTCCAAAAATTTTTTAAATAAAAATTTTAAAGCCTTAGTTACGGCTGGTCCAACAAGAGAATATTTAGATCCTGTAAGATTTTTATCGAACGAATCTTCAGGAAAACAAGGTTTTGAAATTGCCAAATCTTTAAACGAAATAGGATTTAAAACTAAACTTATTATTGGACCAAATTCTCTTGATATTAAAGATCAGGATAATCTCGAAATTATTAATGTATCAAGCGCAGAAGAAATGTTTGAAGCCTGCAAAGAAAGTTTACCTGTAGATGTTGCTGTTTTTGCTGCTGCAGTTGCCGACTTTAAGAGTAAAAATTATAAAAAAAATAAAATTAAAAAACAGGATCATGAAAACTTTAGTTTAGATCTAGAAAAAAATATTGATATTTTACAATTTATATCTAAGCAAAATATTAACCGACCAAAATTAGTGGTTGGATTTGCTGCAGAAACTGAAAATTTAATTGAAAATGCTCATAAAAAACTTCTGTCAAAACATTGTGATTGGATGGTTGTAAATAATGTAGCTGACAAATCTATTGGATTTAATTCAGATTTTAACGAAGTGTTTTTAATATCTAAAAATAAAGATATTGTAAAATTTGACAAAGCGTCAAAATCTGAGATAGCTAAAAGATTATCAAATAAAATTTTTCACTCTTTAATGCAATAATGCAAAAAATTTTAGTAAAAAAAATAAATTATTTAGGTACAAAACTCCCTAAATACGAAACTAAAGGATCCTCAGGCTTAGACTTAACTGCAAATATTGAAATAAATATTATAATTAAGCCTAATGAAAGAGTTCTTGTACCAACAGGCTTATCTGTTGCAATTCCAGAAGATTATGAAATACAGATTAGGCCTAGATCCGGGTTAGCAGCCAAAAATGGAATAACAGTTTTAAATACACCTGGAACAATTGATGCAGACTATAGAGGCGAAATTAAAGTAATTTTAATTAATCTAAGCAATCAAGATTTTACAATTGAGCCAGGACAAAGAATTGCGCAAATGGTAATTTGCCCAATTATCAAGGTAATACTTGAAGAAGTTAACGAGCTGCCAAACTCTCTGAGAGGAACAGGGGGCTTTGGATCTACTGGCAAATAAATCTAAATGAAATTAAGTTATGACAACGTTAAACGTTTCGTTGCACACATTAATTTAAAAAAAGTAGGCGCTTACGGACAAAAAAAAATCATTGATTCAAATATATTAATCATTGGCCTAGGTGGGCTCGGATCACCTATAGCCCTTTATCTAGCTGCTGCTGGAGTAAAAAATATTGGAATTGTTGACAATGACACCATAGATATTTCAAATCTGCACAGACAAATACTTTTTACCGAAAAAGATATTGGAAAACCTAAGGTAGAAATTACAAATAATAAACTTAAGCAAATTAACTCAAAAATTAATGTTAAAAAATTTTTTACTAAAATTCATATTACTAATATTCAAAAAATTATAAAAAAATTTAATATTATTATTGATGGTACAGATAACTTTAATTCAAAGTTATTAATTAATGATTTTTGCAAAAAAAATAAAAAAATTCTTATTTCTGGAGCAATTAGTAAATTTTTAGGACAAATATTTGTCTTTGATTTTAAAAAAAAAAATTCCCCATGTCTTAGATGCTTTATGCCTGACAAGCCTGAAACAGAAGAACAAAATTGTCAAAGCGAAGGTATACTTGGAACTTTAGCTGGTATTACAGGAACAATAATGGCTAACGAAACTATAAAAGAAATTTTAAATTTTAAATCATTATGTGGTTACATCCTTATGATTAATAGCCAAGATTTTAGTATTAAAAAAATAAAATTAACTAAAAATAAATATTGTTCAAAAAAACATGGAAAAATTTAAATTTATTTTTTTATTATTTATTATTTTTATCTTTCACAGCAATTCATTTTCAGAAGTAAAATTAAAAAAAAAATATTTAAGTATTAGAACTAATCAGGCGAATATGCGTATGGGACCAACGTCTGAACATCCTATTTTATGGATTTATGAAAAAAAAAATATGCCTGTTGAAGTAATCGATGAATTTGAAGTTTGGAGAAAAGTTAAAGACTACCAAGGAGATACTGGATGGATGCATTTAAGTCAGCTTTCTAGAAAAAGAACTCTATTAACTCAAAAAAGTGGAATTGTAATATTTTCTAATTCAACAATTTATTCTAAGCCTATAATTAAAATAGGTAACCTTGAAACTGTTGTTATAAAAAAATGCATTCCTAGTTGGTGTTTAATCGAAATTAACAAATACAAAGGATGGATCCAAACTGACCATGTATGGGGCATAGAAAAAGATGAGATTATCAATTAAATTTGTAAAATCCTTTTTTTAAATGTAAATTTCACTATTAAATTTATAAATTACTAGTCAAAAATATCATATTCATTTTAAAACTTACTAATGATTAAAAAAAATAGCTATTCTTACCAAGAACTAATCAGTTGCGCTGATGGAAGATTATTTGGTCCAGGAAACGCCAGACTTCCTAGTCCGCCAATGTTAATGTTTGATCGCATCAACCTAATTAGTGATGATGGTGGATTATATAAAAAAGGAGAACTGATAGCAGAATTAGATATCAAAAATAATTTATGGTTTTTTGAATGTCATTTTAAAGATGATCCTGTAATGCCTGGCTGTCTAGGTTTAGATGCGATGTGGCAATTATTAGGATTTTATTTAGGTTGGCTTGGAAATCCAGGATACGGAAGAGCATTGGGTGTAAATGAGGTAAAATTCACTGGAGAAGTTACGAAAAATGTAAAAATTGTTAAATATATCATTAATATTAAAAGATTATTAAAAAAAGGGGAAACTTGTGTAGGACTCGCCGATGGTTTAGTCTTGGCTGACGAAAAAGAAATTTATACTGCAAAAAATCTTAAGGTTGGTTTGTTTAAAAAATAGGGGATCAAATGAGAAGAGTTGTTATAACTGGGATTGGAATTGTTTCTTGTATTGGAAATAATAAAAAAGAAGTCTTAGAATCTTTACTTACTACAAAGTCAGGAATTGCTTTTGCAGAAGATTATAAAAAATATAACTTTAGAAGTCAGATTTGCGGAACTCCAAAAATAGATATTAATCAATTAATTGATAGAAAAATAATAAGGTTTATGGGTGAAGGCTCCGCCTACGCTTATATTTCAATGAAAGAGGCAATAGAAGACTCTGGCTTAAAAGAAAATGATGTTAGCAACGAAAAAACTGGAATTATTGTTGGATCAGGTGGTCCTTCTATAAAGAACGTTGTATTTGCTGTTGATAGTACTAGAGAAGCTGGCCCAAGAAAAATGGGTCCATTCATAGTCCCAAGAACTATGGCGAGCACTTGTTCTGCTACATTAGCTGTTCCTTTTAAAATAAAGGGAGTAAATTATTCAATTAGTTCTGCATGTGCTACGAGTGGTCATTGTATCGGTAATGCAATGGAATTAATCCAAATGGGAAAACAAAATATTATTTTTGCAGGCGGTGCAGAAGAAATTGATTGGAGTTTATCCGCAATGTTTGATGCTATGACTGCTTTATCATCAAAATATAATACAACACCACAAACAGCTTCGAGACCTTATGACAAAAATAGAGACGGATTTGTTATTGCTGGAGGAGGTGGAGTAATAGTTCTTGAAGAATATGAACATGCAAAATCAAGAGGTGCTAAAATATATGCTGAACTTACAGGATATGGGGCAACATCAGATGGATATGACATGGTCGCTCCTTCAGGAGAAGGTGCTGTAAGATGCATGAAAATGTCTATGAAAAATTTAAAAAACAAAGTCGACTATATAAATACTCACGGTACATCTACACCTATTGGAGATGGTAAAGAAATTTCTGCCATACGTGAAGTTTTCAATGATAAAGTTCCTTATTTAAGTTCTACAAAATCAATAACCGGACATTCTCTTGGAGCAACATCAGTTCAGGAGGCAATTTATTGTTTATTGATGATGGAAAATAAATTTATAGCTGCTTCAGCCAACATAGAAGAGTTAGATGATGATTTTAAAAATCTTCCTATCGTAACTAAAGTTAAAAAAGATATAGAATTAAAATGTATAATGTCTAATAGTTTTGGCTTTGGTGGAACAAATGCAACCTTAGTTTTTGAAAAAATATAAAATGAGGTTAATGCAAGGTAAAAAAGGACTGATCATGGGTGTTGCAAATGATCGATCAATTGCCTGGGGCATTGCAAAAAAATTAAGTGAACACGGAGCTGAACTTGCATTTACTTATGTAGGCGATGCTTTAAAAAAAAGAGTTATTCCTCTTGCGGAATCTTTAGGATCAAAATTTACCTTAGATTGCAATGTTGAAAAGAAAGAAGAAATTGTCAAAACTTTTTCAGAAATTAAAGAAAAATGGAGCAATTTAGACTTTGTCGTTCACGCAATCGCATTTTCAGATAAGTCAGAGTTATCAGGACAATATCTAAATACATCTCGAGAAAACTTCTCAAACAGCATGCTTATTTCTTGTTTTTCTTTCACAGAAATTTGCAAAGAAGCATCCAAAATAATGAAACCCGGTTCAAGCTTGATTACGTTAACTTATTGCGCTGATAAAGTTATTCCAAACTATAACGTTATGGGAGTTTGTAAAGCTGCACTTGAAACAAGTGTTAAATATTTGTCAGTTGATCTTGGATCAAATGGAATTAGAGTAAATGCCATTAGCGCAGGTCCTATTAAAACTTTAGCAGCTTCGGCAATAGGTGATGCTAAATTTTTATACAAATGGAATGAAAATCATTCTCCACTAAAAAGAAACGTGGATATTAATGATGTCGGTGGAGCTGCTGTTTACTTATTAAGCGATCTTGCTGCGGGTGTAACAGGTGAGATTCACTATGTAGACGCTGGATATAATATTATTGGAATGCCTAACCCGAAAAATATGCAGGCTTAAATATCTAAGGCTTGTTTTATTGAAAGCTTAACTTTTCCTTTATCAAATCCTAAAACTTTAACTTTGACTTCATCGCCTTCTTTTACAATATCACTTACTTTCTCTACTCTTTTCATTGCAAGTTCAGAGATATGAACTAGTCCATCTTGTTTTCCTAAGAAATTTACAAAAGCACCAAACTCCATAATTTTTACAACTTTTCCAGAATAAATTTTACCAACTTCAGGCTTTGCAATAATACTTTTAACCATATCTAAAGCTTTATTTCTTGAAGCTTCATCTGGCGCAGAAATTGTTACTACACCTTCATCGCTAATATCGACTTTAGCACCTGACAGTTCAACAATTTCTCTAATCGTAACGCCGCCTTTTCCAATGATTGCCGCGATATCTTTTTTATCTACTGTAACTTTTTCCATTTTTGGAGTGTGTTTTGATAAATCTTTTCTTGAAGATTTGATCGCTTTATTCATTTCACCTAAAATATGTATTCTTCCATCTTTTGCTTGTGACAAAGCTTTTTCCATAATCTCAAATGTAATACCTGTAATTTTAATATCCATTTGCAATGAAGTGATTCCGTCTTCTGTTCCTGCAACTTTAAAATCCATATCTCCTAAATGATCTTCATCACCCAATATATCTGATAACACAGAATAATCATTTCCCTCTTTAATAAGACCCATAGCAATACCGGCAACTGGTTTTCTAATTGGAACACCAGCATCCATTAAAGCTAAAGAAGTTCCGCAAACTGTCGCCATTGATGACGACCCATTTGACTCTGTAATTTCTGAAACAATTCTAAATGTATATGGAAAATCTTCTTTTTTAGGCAAAATTGAATTAATCGCTCTCCAAGCAAGTTTTCCATGTCCAATTTCCCTTCTACCAGTACCAATTCTTCCAACTTCCCCCACTGAGAAAGGTGGAAAGTTATAATGCAACATAAATCTAGATCTTTGAAGACCATCTAAACTTTCAATTCTTTGTTCATCGTCTGAAGTTCCTAGGGTTGTAACTACAAGAGCTTGCGTTTCTCCTCTAGTAAATAAAGCTGAGCCGTGAGTTCTTGGTAAAACACTTACTTCACATTTTATAGGTCTAATATCTGCTAAACCTCTTCCGTCAATTCTTTTTTTTTCTTTTAATATTCTTGTTCTAACTATGTCTTTTTCAATATTTTTAAATTGTGAATCAACGTCTATTTCTGAGTACTGTTCGTTTTCTTTATACAACGAAACTACTTTTTCTCTTGCTAAATTAATCAAATCTACTCTTTTTTGCTTATCTGGTTCAAGAAAAGCTTTTGTTAAATCGTCTTTTACATTATTTAATAAATTATTTTTTAAATCTTTAAGATCTTTAAGATCTTTTTCTTCTACGACCCACATTTGTTTTTTAGATTCAGAAGCAAACTCATTAATCATTTTAATTACTGCGCCAAATTGTTCATGACCAAATTTAACTGCGTCTAACATAATTTTTTCACTTAAACCTGACGCTTCTGACTCAACCATTAAAACAGCATCTTTAGTTCCTGCTACGACCAATTCTAATTGTGAATCTTTTAATTGTTCTTTTGTTGGGTTCAAAACAAAACTATTATTGATATAACCAACTTTAGATGCGGCTACTGGTCCCATAAATGGAATTCCTGAAATAGATAATGCTGCCGAAGCTGCAATTAAAGATAATACTTCTGGATCATTGTCTTTATCATAAGACAAAACTGTTGGAAGAACTTGAACTTCATTTCTAAAATTTTCTGGAAACAATGGTCTAATTGGACGATCAATTAATCTTGAAATAAGCGTTTCGCTTTCAGTAGGTCTTGCTTCTCTTTTAAAGTAACCGCCCGGAATTTTACCAGAAGCGTAATATTTTTCTTGATAATTAACAGTTAAAGGAAAAAAATCAGTCTCCGGATTAGCTTTTTTTGCGCCTACAACCGTTGCAAGAATAACAGTTTCTCCAGAAGTCAAAATAACCGCACCATCAGCTTGACGTGCAATTTTTCCTGTTTCTAAAGATAGTTTTTTACCGCCCCAAATTATTTCTTTTTTTACGATTTTAAACATTGAAATTTATTTTCTTATATTCAGCTTTTCGAGAATCTTTTTGTAATTTGCAGTATTATTTTTGCTTAGATAATCTAACAATTTTTTTCTTCTATTAACTAGTTTGCTTAAACCAGTATAAGAGTGTTTATCTTTTTTATTTTTTGAAAAATGCTCAGTTAAATATCGAATTCGTTCAGTTAAAATTCCAATCTGAACTTCTGAAGATCCAACATCTTTGGGGTGATTTTTTAAATCTTTAAATATTTTTTCTTTATTTATAATTTTTTTTGTCATTTTAATTAAAAACTCGTCTTGGGTAAAAGAAGCCAGACTTTAAACAACCTATTGCTAGTGGCTTTTCTAAATCTTGAGTATAAATATTTTCTAAATTAACCTTCCCTAATTCGTTTACAAAACTTACTTTCATTCCATTCTTTATTAAATTAACTCTTTTGTCATTTAATTTAATGCTAGGTATATGTATTAAAACTTTATGAATATCAAGCACGTATTTTAAAAAATCTTCGTTTGTCCCTTTTTCTAGCAATTTTTCAATATTATTTGACTCTTTAATTCTAAAATTACCATATCTTGTTCTAACTAACTTAGTAATATGTGCAAAACCTTTAAAACTATGCGCAATATCCCGTGCCAAACTTCTGACGTAAGTGCCTGTATTACATTTAACATAAATTAAACTTTTATTATTTTCATGACACAATAGTCTAATATTTTTTATAAAAATTTTTTTTTCCTCCAATTCAAATTCAGAATTTTGACGTGCCAATTCATAAGATCTTTTGCCATTAACTTTTATTGCTGAATATTTTGGTGGCATTTGCATTTGCCATCCTTTAAATTTTTTTAATACTACATTTAATTCCTTTTCTTCTGGAAAAATATAATTTGTATTAATTACTTTGCCTTCTAGATCTAAAGTGTCTGTTTCGGAACCCCAATTCATTTCAAATAAATAACTTTTAAACTGAAGATGAATTAATGAAACAGTTTTAGTAGCCTCTCCAAGCGCAATTGGTAAGACTCCTTCTGCTAAAGGATCTAATGTGCCAGCATGTCCTATTTTTAAATTTTTAAATCTTTTTTTGATAATATTTAGGCAATATGCAGAACTAAAACCTTTAGGTTTATTTAAATTTAACCAACCACTAATCGTCATTTTTATGCGTATCGCTTATTAATTTTTCAATCTTTTCTGCATAATCAAAAGATTTATCTAGTACAAAATGTAGACTTGGTAAAAATTTATTACTCCATTTTTTTGAAACTTTATGTTTTATAAACAAACTATTTTCAATTAAAGCTTTTAATATATTGTCTGAATTTATGCCTCCTAATGGCATAAAAAAAACTTTTGCATGCTTTAGGTCAGGGCTCATTCTAACTTCTGTAATTGTAATAACTCTAGTATTTATATTTGGAAGACTAATTTCTTCTTTTAAAAAAAGATTACCCAATAATTGTTTTAAAAGTTCTCCTACCCTCAATTGCCTTTGAGTAAAAGGCTCACTACTATATTGCGTGTTCATGAAATTAGTTAATAGTTCTCGAACTCTCAGTAACAGAAAATATTTCTATGATATCTTTTTCCTTGAAGTCTAAAAAATCTTTAAATGCAGCTCCACCTTCTAAGCCAGCTTTTATTTCTTTTACTTCATTTTTTTCTCTATAAAGTGAAACAATTTTTCCAGTATAAACAACGTTACCATCTCGAATAATTCTTGCATCAGAATTATTTACAATTGATCCGTCTACAACTTTTATTCCTGCAACTTTTCCAGCTTTTGAAGATTTAAACACTTGAAGAATTTCACATTGACCTACGATGTGTTCATTTCTTTCTGGAGCTAATAGTCCAGATAATGATTTAGTTACATGTTCGATTGCTTCGTAAATAATATTAAAATACAAAATATTTACATTCAATTTAGCAGCTAAGTCTTTTGCTTCTTTATTTGGCTTAATATTAAAACCTATTAACACCGCATTAGAAGCTTTTGCTAAAGAAACATCTGTTTCAGTTATAGCTCCTACCGCTGATAAAATTATTACTGGTTTTACTTCATCGTGCTGAATCTTTAAAATTGCATTTGACAAAGCTTCTGCAGAACCATGTACATCGCTTTTAATAATAACTGGTAACTCTTTTTGTTTACCCACATCAAGAAATAAATCGTTTTTCTTGCTAACGCCAGTGGTCTTCTTCAAACGATTTTGCTCTATTCTATAATTATGAAATTCTTTCGTTTTTGCTTCATTCTCTAAAACTAAAAAATCATCACCAGCCTCTGCAACTCCAACTTGTCCAATAATTTCAACAGGCATAGATGGTAATGCATCACTAATTAACTCTCCGTTGTAATTGCTGATTGCTCTAATTTTTCCCCATTGCAAACCTGAAACAAAAAAATCTCCTTTTTTTAAAGTTCCTCTAGTAATTAAAATTGTAGATACCGGTCCTCTTCCTTTGTCTAATTTTGACTCAATGACAATTCCTTGCGCAGGAGCATTAGGATTTGTTCTTAAATTTAGTATCTCAGATTGTAAAATAATTGCTTCTTTTAATTTATCTAGATTAGTTTTCTTTAAAGCAGATATTTCAATACATTGAACATCTCCTCCTAATTCCTCTACAACCAACTGATGTTCTAAAAGTTGATTTCTAACTTTTTGTTTATCAACTCCATGAATATCGCATTTATTAATAGCAACAATAATTGGAACATTAGCTGCTTTGGCATGCTGTATAGCTTCTATTGTTTGTGGTTTAATTCCATCATTTACCGCAACAACTAAAACAACAATATCAGTAATTTTTGATCCTCTAGCTCTCATTTCTGTAAACGCAGCATGGCCTGGTGTATCAATAAAAGTTATCCATTTATCTTTTCCGACTGACACTTGATACGCTCCAATATGTTGTGTAATTCCACCGTGTTCTGTCGCAACAACATTTGTTTCTCTTAAAGAATCTAATAAAGAAGTTTTTCCATGGTCAACATGCCCCATAACTGTAACAACTGGAGATCTAGGAAATTTATCCTCTTCTTGTTTTGTTTCTTTGATTTTTGATAATTCATTATCAATTTTATTATCTTTAATTGGTTTATGACCGAAAGCTGTGACTATATATTCCGCAGTATCTTTATCGATCGTATGATTAATTGTAACTTTAACATTTTTTTCAAAAAGAAATTTTATAATCGCACTAGCTTTTTCAGCCATTCTATTTGATAAATCTTGAATAGTAATTAGCTCAGGAATTGATATCTCTCGTGAAACTTTTTTAACCTCTGCCGGAATATTTTGTGTTTCTTCCGTAGTTAATTTTTTTTCTTTTTCACGTGCTCTCTTAAAAGATGCAAGACTTCTTTGCTTTTCATCTTCATCTTCATCTAATAATGCTTTGGATAAAGTTAATTTGTATTCTCTTTTTTTGCCAAAATTTTTTTTTATTAATTTTTTACTATTATCTATCTCAAGTTCCTCCTGAATTTTTTTTCTAGCCCATTCTTGAGCAGTTTTTTGAGCTTTATCTGTATCTTCCTTACTTAGAAGTGGAGTTTTTTTAACTTCTTGCGTTCCGATGCCTGGTTTTTCTGATGTAGTATTGTAATTAACATTAACTGATCTGTTCTTTTTTTTTTCGACTAAAACTGATTTATTGCCTGAACCTTTGGCATAACTTGAAGCTACTGATAAGCCACCACTAAAATTCTTGAGCGTAAGTTTTTTCTTTTTGTCTGTGACTTCCATATTTAAAAAAGCAAGTTTTTTATTTAAAAACTTTTTCCCTTGCCCTCATGATTAAACTTTCAGCCTCTGACTTAGCAATATCAAAATTTTGAAGTATTCCTTCAAATTCAACTCTTTGTCCTTTTACTTCATCATATCCGCCAATAACTTCATCAACTGATAAATCAGCAAAATCTTTCAAAGTTTTTATATTTTTCTCTCCTAAGGTAAGAAGCATTCCTAAAGACAAGCCTTCATGTTTCATTAAATCATCTTCAATGCCTAATTCTTTAACTTTGTTAGATATTTCTTTAGATTCTACATCCAAAAACTCTTTTGCCCTGTCTTTAAGTTCTTTAGCTGTTTCTGGATCAAATCCATCTATTTTTGAAATCTCTTCAATTGGAGCTCCATCAATTTCTTTGATGGAAGAAAATCCCTCCAACACTAATAATTGCGCCATCATTTCATCAATCTCTAGATTTTCAACAAATCTTTTTGTTTTAATTTTAAATTCTGATTGTCTTTTCTCTGTTTCTTCTTGATCTGTTAAAATATCAATTTCATAGTTCATCAATTTAGAAGCTAGTCGAACATTTTGTCCTCTTCTTCCAATTGCTTTACTTAAATTGTTTTCATCAATAACCACTTCAATTCTTTTTGAAGCTTCATCAAGAACAACTTTTTGTACTTCAGCAGGTGCTAAAGCATTAATAACTAAAGTTGCAGGATCTTCTGACCAATGAATAATATCTATTTTTTCTCCTTGAAGTTCATTTACCACAGCTTGGACTCTGCTTCCTCTCATACCAACGCAGGCACCGACTGGATCTAGTGATTTATCTTTTGAAGTAACGCAAATTTTTGCTCTACTTCCAGGATCTCTCGCAACAGATTTGATTTCAATAACTCCTTCGTAAATCTCTGGCACCTCTAATTTAAACAATTTTGCCATAAATTGAGGATGCGATCTTGATAAAAATATTTGCGGTCCTTTACTTTCTCTTTTTACGTCGTAACAATAAGCTTTGACTCTGTCTCCTACTTTAATATTTTCTCTAGGTATTAGCTCATCTCTTTTAATTATTGCTTCAGATTTTTGTAAATCAACAATTACATTTCCAAACTCTACTCTTTTGACAATACCACTAAGTATTTCTCCTACTTTATCTTTGAATTCATTAAACTGTCTTTCTCTTTCGGCATCTCTAACTTTTTGAGTAATTACTTGTTTTGCTGCCTGAGCTGCTATTCTACCAAAATCAATTGGCGGAAGTGGCTCTAATATTTCTTGATCTATTTCAATTTCTTTTTTAATTTTCTTAGCGTCTGAAAAACTAATTTCATTTTGGTCATTTGTTGCATTTGCTACAACTTTTAATTTTCTGCCTAATTCTATTTGCCCATTAGCACGATTAATAGAAACGTAAATATTATTTTCCTGTCCATATCTAGTTCTAGCAGCTTTCTCAATAGCCTCTTCCATCGATGAGAGCACAAGCTCTTTATCAATAGATTTTTCATTGGCTACAGCATCAACTATTCTTATCAACTCTGACGTATCAACCCTGTTATTTAACATGAATTTTATTTCCTATAAAAAAAAAGGGCCTAAGCCCAATTAGAACCATCAATTATATGGCACAGTTTATGTCACATTTTTCAACTTATCAAGATTTAAAAAATAAATTTCTTTTTTTAAATTACTGGCTTTATTGAAGTATTTTGTGTCTTTAATTTCATACCTATTATCCAAACTATAGTGAAAACTACTTTTTTCTACTTTTAATTCTATAATTAAATTTATAACGTTTTCAAAATAATTTTTATCATCAGTTACAAAAATTAATGACGATTGAATTTTCATCTTTTTTAAAATTTCTTTTAAAAATAAATTATTTATCAATCTTCTTTTGTTATGTTTTTTTTTCATCCATGGATCTGGAAATAAAATAAATATTTTTGAAAAAAAATTATTTTTAAATTTATCTAAAATAGATTGAATAGGAGAATTTACTAAGTAAATGTTATTTAAATTTTTTAGTTTTGCTTCATAAATAACATTAGCAATTCCATTTATAAATGGATCAACACCTATAAAAATATCTTCATTATATTTTTCAGATTGAAATATTAAATTTTCTCCAAGACCAAAACCAATTTCCAAAATAAAATTTTTATTTTTAATTAAATTTATTTTTTCAAAATCGAGTAAATAATTATTTTTGTAATTATCATAATAAAATTTTTTGCTTTTAGATAAACCTCTCGATTTAAGTCTTCCATAAAAAAATTTTTTATTAAACAAATTATATTTTGTTTTTAAAATATGAAACTTGATCTAATTTTTCCCAACTAAAAGAACCATCGTTTTCTGGTTTGCGACCAAAATGTCCGTAGGAAGCAGTTTTTGAATAAATTGGTTTATTTAATTTTAACAGCTCTCTTATTCCTCTAGGACTTAAATTAAAATTTTTAATAATTGCATCTTGAACTTTTTTTTCTTTATTCTCATCGCCGTCGAATAAATCAATATAAATAGACAGAGGCTGAGAAACTCCAATTGCATAAGATAATTGTATTAAACATTTTTCAGATACTCCTGCTGCAACAACATTTTTTGCCAAGTATCTCGCAACATAAGCAGCTGAACGATCAACCTTGGTTGGATCTTTTCCAGAAAATGCTCCTCCTCCGTGCGGTGCTGCTCCTCCATAAGTATCTACAATAATTTTTCTTCCTGTTAATCCAGCATCGCCATCTGGTCCGCCAATTACAAAACGTCCTGTTGGATTAACATACAAATTTTTATCTTCGCACATCCAATCTTTTGGAATTACTTTTAATATATATGGTTTAACAATTTCTCTTATTTGTTCTTGATCAGCATTTTTATCATGTTGCGTTGAAACAACTATAGACGAAACATTTACCGGTTTTCCATTTTTATAAACGACAGAAAATTGACTTTTAGAATCTGGTCCTAATAGTTTTTCTTTTCCAGATTTTCTAGCTTCAGCTAATAATTTCAAAATTTTATGAGAATAACTAATAGGTGCAGGCATTAAATCTTCTGTCTCTGTACAAGCATAACCGAACATAATTCCTTGATCACCAGCGCCTTCATCTTTGTTTCCAGTAGCATCTACACCAACAGCTATGTCCTGTGACTGACTGTGCAAAAGATTAGTAAATTTAAGATCTTTCCAATGAAAACCTTCTTGTTCATAACCAATTTCTTTAATTTTATTTCTAATAAGATTTTCAATTTCAGAATTTTTTATTTCTGGTCCTCTTACTTCACCAGCTATTATAACTGTATTTGTAGTCACTAATGTTTCGCAAGCAACCCTACTTTCTGAAAAATTTGACAAATACAAATCTAAAACTGAATCTGAAATAATATCAGCTACTTTATCTGGATGACCCTCAGAAACTGATTCACTTGTAAATATATAATTTTTTTTATTCATTCTTGTTTAACTTTTTAATAAACAAAACTACTACAACACTTAATAATATTATGAAATAAAAAATAAGATTTCCATATTGAGAAAAGAGGGTTGGTTTAGTTAAAATAGTTAAATTTAAATCAAAAAAACCTGAACTATTTAAATCTATTGATTTTAATACTTGTCCATTTGGAGATATAAAAGCAGAGACACCTTTATTAGCAGATCGAACAATTGGTTTTCCTTCTTCTACAGCCCTAAATACAATCTGATTTAAATGTTGATATGGACCAATAGAATTACCAAACCACCCATCTTCCGAAATATTTATTATAAAATCATATTTTTTTTTACTTGGATTTAAATCTCCAGAAAAAATAACTTCATAACAAATTAATGGTAGAAAAGTATTGTTGAATAATTTAATTTCTTCTCTTACTGTTCCAGAACTAAAAGAGCTATATCCAAAGGTTATTTTTTTTAATTTAAATCTTGAGAGTAAATGTTCAAACGGAATAAATTCTCCAAACGGTACTAAAGTAATTTTATTATACACATTTAAAATTTTAGCATCGTGATCAACTAAGGCCATTGAGTTAAAATAATTAGGTTTTTTAGCGTTTAAAACAGAATTAACACCTCCTATGATAACAAAATTATTAACAGAAAAATTATCATTGAAATATTTTTTATATATTGAAAATTCAGATATCTTTGTCTCCTGTAACATTCCTTCAGGCCAAACAATTAAATATTTTTGATTTTTTTGGACTTTACTTAAACTTAAAAGACGAAGAATATTTTTATTTTCATTAGAATAGCCTACTGTATCTAAAATATTTACGTTAGGTTGAATAACTCTTATTTTAAATTCATCAATGGTATGTGTTTGACTATTGTGAATCAAAAAACTTCCCAGGATAAAATTTGAAGAAATAATAAATAAATTAATTAAAGTGATTAATAAGAATTTTTTAATATGAAATGATTGAAAACATAAAAAATAAATAGAAAAAATAAATATACATAAAAAATTTAAACTATAAGTGCCAATAAATTTAAGAATCTGGATGCTTTCGAGAGAAGAACTCAAACTATAAACAATTAAATTCCATGGGAATTTATAAAATACAAAACCTCTAAAATATTCAAAAGAAGCTAGAGAAATTGAAAAAATTA
>CAIQAD010000053.1 GCA_903869725.1 uncultured Alphaproteobacteria bacterium
AAAAATTAGCACTAATATTAAAAATAGTTAATTTTTTTAGAACATATAGCGTTACAAAATAAATATTTATTATAGTTAACATCTATAACTTTTAGATATCTTATTAATTTAAAAATATATATAAACTCTTTAAGCAAAAAAGCATTAAAACTATAAAAATAGATTTTTTTATGAATAATAAGTTAAAACAAATTAAAAGTTATTGGAATAGACAACCTTGCAATATTAATCACTCGAATAAACCAGGTCTAAGCAAAAGATATTTTGATGAAGTAAGAAAAAAAAAATATTTTGTTGAAAATCATATATTAAAATTTGCAGATTTTAAAAAGTACAATAAAAAAAATGTTTTAGAAATTGGATGTGGCATTGGTACTGATGCTATGGAGTTTATAAAAAATGGAGCAAAATATGTTGGAGTAGACTATTCTGACGAATCAATAAGAATTTGCAAAAGAAGAACTGAAGTATTAAAATTAACAAAAAAAAATGCGCATTTTGTAATTGATAACTGCGAAGAATTAAAAAAAATAAAAAAGTTAAAAAAAAGATTTCATTTAATATACTCTTTTGGTGTATTGCATCACACCGAAAATATGCAAAAGGCATTTAATCAAATATATAAAATTGCTGATAAAAATACGGAAATTAAAATTATGCTATATGCAAAAAATTCATATAAAAAATTTTTATTGAATGACACAGACTACAGATACGAGGCCCAGAAAGGTTGTCCAGTGGTTTATACCGTTAGTGATGAAGACGTTAATAATTTAATAAAAAATAAATTTAAAATTATAGAAAAATATCAAGATTTTATTTTTCCATATAAGATCAAACCCTACAAGAATAATAAATATATCAAAATAGATCATTTTAAATTTATGCCAAAAAAAATATTTAATCTACTCAAGAAGAATATTGGAGAGCATATGATGTTAAAATTAAAAAAAATTTAATAATCAACTAAAATAGTTTAGGATTCATTTGTTTAAAACCTAATACCCATTTTTTTGGATCGCATATTTTAGAAAATTTTAAAATATTTTTTTTTATTTTTTTTTTATTTCTACGATTAAGAATATAATTTATTGCTTTAATAATATTGGAAGAACTATGTATACTAATAGGATAAGCAACTTTTATTTTTTGATTTAGATTGTTAATTAGTCCGTCATTTGAAATTATCGAGGGTATATTTTTTTGTATAGCTTGATAAAAGACACCGCTAGGAGATGAATAGTTTTTATAACCGATCCAGACAATATCGGTAGCTGAAAATAATAGTGCCTCTTTTTTTTCGCTTATCCAGCCATTAATAATAAATAATCTTTTTTTTAATTTTAATTTATTTATAAATTTATTATTTAATAAAAAATTTTTATTCTTTTCTAAATGCTTGCCAGCTAAAATAACTCTGACATGTCTATTTAGTTTGGCATCTTTAAAAATAGATAACAACTCAATAATTGCTTTAGATTCTATTAGTGCACCGTAAACAAGAATTAAAATAGACTTTTCTGGTATGTGTAATTTTTTTTTTGAATAAGATTTATTAAAAGTAAAATTAAATTCTTTAGGATCGTGCAAAAATTTTAATTTATCAGAATTATTCCAATTTTCCGAGTGGAGATATTCTTTTAATAAATGATCGTTAGTAATTATATTCTGCAAAGTCGTGATTTTTAGCAATCTTTGAAAAAATTTATTGGATAAATAATTAAAACGAGACTTATAATAAATTTTGTATTTAAACAAATGAAATTTCGCACCTAAATAAACGCCAGAAAAATTAGTATCTTGAAATGGACTGCCAAAAAAAACTAAAGTTTTGTCGATTTTTTGAATCGAAGTAAGAAAGATATGATCAAATTTTTTAAATAGACTAATTTGTCTAAATTTTTTTTTTATTGCAAAATATAATCTAATTTGATTTACAATTAAATTAATTGATGAGTAATTATGATTTTTAAAATTTTGAATAGTATCTATATTAAATTTTACTTTTTCTCTGCTTAATATTTTTAAAGCTCCTTTTGCTTTTTTTTTTGCATCAATAGAAGTTAACAATGTAATTTTAACTTTTTGATCTTTAAAACTTCTTAAAATATATTTTATATAACCTGTTAAATAGTGGCCCTCATACTCTGTTTCTATAATTAATATTCTTTTCATTTTTTTATTTTAATCAAATAGTATGCAAATAATTATTGCCGTAACATTTCCGAATAATTTAAATATGTTTTGGTAGTTATTAAAAATTGAAAATACAGTCAAAATTATCCTACAAAATGCCATGAAAAAAAAAGATATTTTTTTCAAATCAAATTTTTTTACAATTTTATATCTATTAAAATACTCATAATAACCGAAGATAAATGAAGTTCTTATTACTTCTTTTAAATGACTAAACTTAGCATTAGCGACAACTAAAAAAATATTTTGCCGTTCTGGATTGATTTGCAAGGAAAAATCTAAATCCTCCAAATAACTATAGGAACCAAAAGATTTATCAAAATATTTATCTATTATAATGTCTTTTTTAAAAATTGCACAAGCGGTTGGCAACCACTGACTTTCTATATTTTTCTTTAAATTGTGTATTTTTGTCTGCCAACCGTTATTAAGCACTCTACCACTATCAGGACTGTAAAGTCCTATTTTTTGAATAAAGAGGCTTAATTTAATTTTTTCTAACAAAGATTTCTTTTGCAGATTTGTATTATTAAAAGAAAACCCGCTATATTTAAATTTATATTTTTCAATATGTGAATTCATAATGTTAAAAGAATTGTTAAAAAACTTTAAATCGTCATCTAAGAACATAATAAATTCTAATTTATTTTTGATTAATTTTTGCAATCCTATATTTCGTTGTTGTGAAGTTGATGGTTTTGAAAAATAAAGTTTAACATTAAATTTAGAGCAAATATTTATTATTTCTTTTTTTAAATTTCCATCTGAACTATCAACAATGATAATTTTAAAGAATTTTATTCTTTTTTTTGAAAAAAATTGGAGTGTAGAATATAACTCTTTTGGTCTATTTCTGGTTGGTATAATTAATCCTGTTTTAATAGTAAACATTTTGCAACAATAAAGGATTACAATAAATTTATTTAACTTTTTTTATTTTATTTATTAAATCTAAATATAACTAAACCATAAATACTCAATGTTAAAATTACACAATAAATTGTCCATCCATACAAAATTGATAAATAATTTGGGATAGTAATAAGGCAGCTTAAAATTAATAAAGTTTTTATATATCCAAGTTTTTTTAATAATAGATGATGAATATGATTTCTATCAGGATAAAATGGATGTTTTTTATTATAAATTCTTTGTATAGCTAATCTCAATAAATCTAATCCAGGTACTTGCATTGCCAAAAATATTTCATCAGCTGAGAACGTATTTTCTATACTTTGTGATTTAATAAATAAATAAGAAATAATAAAAGCTATTAATAAAGACCCATTATTTCCCAAAAAACATTTATTCTTGAAATTAAGATAAGAAAAAAAAATCAAAGATAAAATCATCACTATTGAAATCTCTATAAATACTCCTTTTAAAATAAAGAAAAAAAAAATATTTATAGAATATAAAGATGATTGAAGATTGATCCCATCAAACATATTAAATGCATTTAAATACAGAAGAGTACATAAAATTAAAAATGGAAATGCAATAAAACTAATATTAATTGTTTTTATCAAAAAAGAGAATTTAAGATAAGTTAATAATAAATTCCCAGATAAAGATAAAAGAATGTAAATACTAAATGAAAATAAAATTAATTTAAAATTAGCATTTAAATTGAATTTATCATCAAAGAATCCTATAAGAAAAAATAAAGTTAAAAAAAAGAAAAATATTACAAAGTCAAAATTATTAAAACAATCAGGTACTATTTTCAAATAAAAATATTTATATTGCATAAAGATGAAATAAATAAATAAATTTATAAGAATTAAAAAACCACCGATTGATGCAATAGGTTTTCTATGTAGTTTTCTAGTATTATCGGGACTATCAAATAAATTGATGAGTTTAGAAAACTTATTAAAAAAAATTATTAAAAAGACATTAAGAATAAATAAAAATGATATGATCATTTTTTTTTATAATAATGAAAATTTAATAAGAATGCTAAATCAAAATAAAAGAATACGGAAAGCCAGTTATTAAAAATATTTCCTGATGGAATAATAGGAAATAAATGCTGAATTAAAGCTAGAACAATAAATATCTTATACAAATTATAGTTATTTTCAGACGTTTTTTTGGTTTTAAAAATTATATTCACAAAAATTTTAAAAAAAATAAAAATCAGGTAAGAAAAAAAAGAAAATATAAAAATATAACCAAGTATACCAAGTTCTGATAAAATTTGAAGATGGGAGCTATGAGGATGTGTATTGCAACCATTCTCAAATTCATTACTTGTAAAAACATAATCCCCTTTATTCACTTTAGTGGAAGATTCAATTGAATCCAAAATTTGATTTGTGATATGAAAAGATATTATAAGGTTTTTTTTTTTAAATAAGTCAAAATTTTTCTCTGCCTCTCGAATTTTATATTCATCTTTTAGTATTATCGCTTCCTCTAAAATTTTAGAAATTTTTTCAAATTCTAACTTTTGGGATTCCAATATAAAATAAATAAAAGTATAGTTATTTATGAAATTTCTTTTTAGATAGTAATAACCATCTATTGTTGAATAGTTTCGATTATTATTTTCTATTATATCTCTTGTGGAGTAAGGAAATTGATCGCAAAGATATCTAAATGAATTGATACCGTGTCCTAAAAATTTTTTATCTAAAAACATTCGATATGCAGTTACAAAATGCATTTCATGCCTTTCACTAAATAAAGATCCTTTTTTTTTCATTTAATTGAAATAAGGTATGCTTATAGACTCTATCAACAGTAGAGGGTTTAAAAAAAATAAGTAGTGAGAATGAAACTGCTAAAACACCTATATTAAAAAAAAATTGCTTTTTATTAGGTAGTAAAATTAAATATAATATAATTGTCATAATAAAATAAAATAAAGATACTCTTTCTGCGCTAAAAAAAACTAAACTAGCTGCCAAACATATTGCAATAACTCTTAAAAGGGAGGCTTGCTTAAAATTATCTAAGTACGAAATAGCAATAAGAATTGGTAAAGTTCTATAAACATAACTTCCCATAATTAGCTTACGTCCAAAAAAACTTGAAATTCTTCCCTGTATAATTGGATAACCTAAAATATTTACTCCTGTTTTTAACTGAATTATTGAGTCAATAAATAATAATAAATATGAAAATAAAAATGAAAAAAAAATTATTTTTGTTAAATTAATAGTCTTGCTTAAATAATATGCTACAAAAATTGAAAATAATAACATTCTAATATATGGCAAAGAAGTCGAAAATGAAACGAATGGGGAATAAGAAAAAAAAGAATT
>CAIQAD010000054.1 GCA_903869725.1 uncultured Alphaproteobacteria bacterium
TAATTTTAAATATATTTTTATTATTTTTTGTTTCTCTAATTTATAAAATAAATATTATTCATGTAAGAAGCAGAGCTCCAGCTTGGTCATGTTATTTTGTTGCTAGGCTAACTAAAATTTCCCTAGTTTCAACTTTTCATGGCACATATAATTTTAATAATTTTTTTAAAAAATTTTATAATTCTATAATGTTGAAAGGAAACTGCATAATTGCAGGTTCAAAATTTATATCTGGGCATATTCAAAAAAATTATAAAGTAAATAAGCCTATCTTTGTCATTCCAAGAGGAATTGACACTTTATATTTTGATCCAAAAAACAGAGGTATCGAAGAAGCAGATTTGGTTAGAAACAAATGGAAGGTTGATAAAAATAAATACTTAATTTTGCTTCCAGGAAGATTAACCTTATGGAAAGGTCAAATGTTGTTTCTTAAAACATTAAGTCACTTAAAAAAAGAAAGTTTATTGAATAATTTTACGGCTGTAATACTTGGAAGTGAACAAGGAAGAAGTCAGTATAAAAATTCTTTAATTCATTATTGTAAAGATAATAACATTGAAAGTGATGTTAGATTTATTGAGCATGAAGGTTTTATGCCTTCGGCATATAATGCAAGTGATTTAATAATATCAGCATCAATTGAACCGGAAGCCTTTGGAAGAGTTGCCGTAGAGGCGCAAGCTATGCAAAGACCGATACTAGTAAGTAATATTGGAGGTTCTTTAGAAACTGTAATTGATAAAAAAACCGGTTGGCATTTTGAGTCTGGAGATCAAAGTAGTTTAGCAAAAAAAATAGTAGAGATTTCAAAAATTGAAAAGAAAGAATTAGAATTAATAGGAGTTAATGCAAGAGCGCATATAGTTAACAATTATACAATAGAGCAGATGTGCTCTAAAACACTAGAAATTTATAAAGCCTTAGTTTAATAAGACTTATGCCTAATATTACGCTTGCTGATGGAAAAAAATTAAGTTTTCCAAATTCAATTAATGGTCTTGAAATTGCAAAAACTATTAGCCCTTCGCTTGCAAAAAGAGCTTTGGTTATCAAAGTAGATAATGATTATAAAGATTTATTAACTCCAATTGAAAAAGATTCGAATATTCAAATTATAACAATCGAGGATGATTATGGCTTAGAAGTATTAAGACATGACACGGCACATATTCTTGCAATGGCTGTTCAAGAGTTATTCTCAGATACTCAAGTTACAATTGGTCCAGTAATTCAAGATGGTTTTTATTATGATTTTTCTAGAAAAAAACCTTTTACAGAGGAAGATTTAATTAAAATTGAAACAAAAATGAAAGAAATAGTTGATCGTGATGAAAAAACTATTCGTGAAGTTTGGGATAGAAAAAAAGCAACAGAACATTTTAAAAAAATTGGAGAATTATATAAAGCTGAAATTATTGAAAGTATTCCAACTAAAGAGGAAATATCAATCTATTTTCATGGAAAATGGCATGATCTTTGCAGAGGTCCCCATTTAAGTTCAACTGGAAAAATTGGTAAACATTTTAAATTAATGAAACTCGCAGGAGCTTATTGGCGGGGAGATTCAAAGAACGAAATGTTACAAAGAATTTATGGAACGTGTTGGAGAACTAAAAAAGAATTAGATGATTATTTATTAAGATTAGAAGAGGCTGAAAAAAGAGATCATAGAAAAATTGGAAAAATTATGGATCTTTTTCATTTTCAAGAAGAAAGTCCAGGATCAGTTTTTTGGCACGAAGGTGGCTGGCAATTATTTCAATCTCTTATTAATTTTATGAGAGAGAAGCAAACAGAAGCTGGTTATCGAGAAGTGAATACTCCAGAAATTTTAGATAAGACACTTTGGGAAAAATCAGGACATTGGGACAAATTTCAAGAGCATATGTATACAACTGAAACCCCAGATAAACGAGTGTTTGCTATAAAACCAATGAATTGTCCTGGATGTGTTCAAATTTTTAATCAAGGATTAAAAAGTTATCGAGATTTACCTTTAAAATTATCTGAATTTGGAAAGGTTCATCGATATGAAACTTCAGGATCTTTACATGGTTTGATGCGCGTCAGATCTTTCACGCAAGATGACGCTCATATTTTTTGTACCGAAGATCAAATCACACAAGAATCTTTAAAAGTAACTGAGCTTATTTTGAAAATTTATAAAGCTTTTGGTTTTGATAATGTCATTTTAAAATATTCAGATAGGCCAGCAAAAAGAGTCGGCGATGATAAGTTGTGGGACAAAGCAGAAAAAGCTTTACTAGATGCTGTAAAAACTTCAAAATTATCTTATTCCATTAACAAAGGAGAGGGAGCTTTTTATGGACCTAAAATTGAATTTGTTTTAAGAGATGCGATTGGTCGAGATTGGCAGTGCGGCACTTTGCAAGTTGATTTGAATTTACCACAAAGATTAGACGCTACTTATATTGATAAAGATGGAGTTAAAAAAAATCCTGTGATGTTACATAGAGCGTTATTTGGTTCCCTTGAAAGATTTATAGGAATTTTAGTAGAGCATTATGCAGGCAAACTTCCTATGTGGTTATCTCCAAAACAAGTTGCAATACTTCCCATTTCACAAGAATTTGATGAATATGCTAAAAAACTTGCAACTGAACTTGATAAAAACAAAATAAGGAATATTATTGATCTTAAGAATGAAAAAATTAATTATAAAATTAGAGAGCACTCTATATCTAAAATTCCTGTCTTGATGATTTGTGGTTCAAAAGAACAGGAAAGCCAATCCATCACTCTTCGAAGACTTAGCCAAGAGAAGCAAGAAACTTTAGCATTAAAAGATGCTATTAATTTATTGAGCAAAGAATGTTCAGTACCAAAAATTTAGGAGTATAGTCATTAATCAAAATTTTCCAAATAATAGAGGTCCGTATCGTCCAAACAACAACGCTAATCGCGGGCCAAAAGTTAACGAAAGAATAAGAGCAACAGATGTACAGTTGATCGGAAGCGATGGACAAAATATTGGAATTGTTCCATTAAACGATGCTCTAATGACTGCTAAAGAGCAGGGATTAGATTTAATAGAAATTGCCCCAAATGCTAAACCACCAGTTTGCAAAATTACAGATTTTGGAAAATTTAAATATGAACTTCAAAAAAAAGCAAGCCAAGCAAAGAAAAAACAAAAAGTAGTGGTTCTTAAAGAAATTAAAATGAGACCAGGGACAGATGTTCATGACTATAATTTTAAAATGAAGGCAACAGAAAAATTCTTAGCTAAGGGTGATAAAGTTAAATTTACGATTAAATTTAAAGGTAGAGAAATGCAGCATCTTCAATTAGCTAAAGATTTAGCTTCTAGAATTGTGAGTGATTTAAAAATTACTGGTAAAGTTGAGCAGTCGCCAAAAATGGAAGGAAAGCAGATGACTTTCATAATTCAACCTTTAAAATAGCAAGTTCTTTAACTTCATAGTTATTGTTTTTCATTTACATTATTAGTATAAACCGCTGATATTTATTTTATGTACAAACTTAAAACTAAAAGCTCAGCTAAAAAAAGATTTAGAATTACTGCAACAGGTAAAGTTAAAATGCCGCAAGCCGGAAAAAGGCACGGTATGATTAAGAGAAGTAATTCTCAAATTCGAAGACAAAGAGGAACAGCGATCATGTCAAAACCTGATGCAAAAATTGTCAAATCATACATGCCAAACAGTTTAAGAGGATAATATGTCACGAGTTAAAAGAGGTGTAGCAAGTCACGCAAAACATAAAAAAGTTTTAAAAGCAGCAAAAGGTTTTTTTGGTAGAAGAAAAAATACTATTAGAGTTGCAAAGCAAGCAGTAGAAAAATCATTACAATATTCTTATAGAGATCGCAGAAGAAAGAAGAGAGATTTTAGATCGTTATGGATTCAAAGAATTAACGCAGGAGTGAGAGAAGAAGGTTTAACGTATTCAAAATTTATAAATGGACTTAATAAATCTAAGATTTCCATTGATAGAAAAATTTTAGCTGATTTAGCTTATCAAAATCCTGAGGCTTTTAAATCCATCGTAAAAAAGGTACAGTCCAGTCTAAACTAGTCAAACTAGTTCCATTCTAATACTAGTAGTAAACATGGACGAAATTTTAATTTTAGGAAAAGAATTTAAATCAAAAATTGATTCAGCAGATAGCACTATAAAAATAGAACAAATTAAATCAGAAGCGTTTGGTAAAAAAGGTAAAATTAGTGAGCTTTTTAAAAAAGTTCCAACGCTGCAAGGAGATGAAAGAAAAAACTTTGCACTTTCGGTTAATAACTTAAAAGACAATATTAACAATTTAATCATTTCTAAGCTTAATCAATTCGAACAAAAAGAAATTAATAAAAAATTATCATCCGATAAAGTCGACATAACTTTGCCAGGTCGTCCAATAAGTTTTGGAAAAATTCATCCAATCACTCAAGTCATTGACGAAGTTACGGCAATTTTTGGAGAAATAGGTTTTTCAGTTGCTGAAGGTCCGGACGTTGAAAATGAATATAATAATTTTACAGCACTTAATACTCCACCGCATCATCCAGCTCGTGATATGCATGACACTTTTTATTTAGATGAAAATAAGGAAACCCTTTTAAGAACTCATACTTCACCAGTTCAAATAAGAACGATGTTATCTAGCAAACCGCCATTTAAAATTATTGCGCCTGGAAGAACCTATCGTTGTGATAGCGATCAGACACATACTCCGATGTTTCATCAAGTTGAGGGTTTACATATTGATAAAAATATAAACATGGGTCACTTAAAAGGAGTTCTTGATTATTTTATTAAAAAATTCTTTGAGGTTGATAAGATTAAAATGAGATTTAGGCCAAGTCATTTCCCTTTTACAGAACCTTCTGCTGAAGTTGATATTGGTTACGAACTAAAAGATGGACGTGTTGTCATTGGCGAAGGGAATAAATGGTTAGAAATTTTAGGTTGTGGAATGGTTCATCCAAATGTTTTAAAAAACTGTAAAATCAACACTTCAATTTATCAAGGGTACGCATTTGGTATCGGGATTGATCGTCTCGCAATGTTAAAATATGGAATTAATGATTTAAGATCTTTTTTTGAGACTGATGTTCGATGGTTAGAACATTTTGGATTTGATCCGTTAGATATTCCTTCAAACTATCGAGGATACAGTAGATGAAAATAACCTATTCTTGGTTAAAAGATCATTTAACTACTAATGCTAAGATTGATGAAATAACTTCAACTTTAAATAATATCGGTTTAGAGGTCGAAAGTATTGGTGAAGAAAATAAAAATTCATCATTTCTAGTTGCAAAAATTATTAAAGCAGAAAAACATCCAAATGCTGATAAATTAAAACTTTGCACAGTAGATTTGGGTTCTGGAAAAAAAAGTAATGTTGTTTGTGGAGCAAGTAATGCAAGAGATGGATTGTTAACAGTTTATGCAGGACCTGGTGCCGTTATTCCAAAAAAACAATTAAAAATTAAGGTTACAAATATTAGAGGAGTAGATTCTTACGGTATGCTCTGTTCTGCATCAGAACTTTCGGTGGCTAATGAGAGTGATGGAATTATAGAACTAGATAAAAATAAATTCAAAATTGGAGAAAATTATTTTACAAGCAATATAGAGCCAGCTATTGATATTGCCATTACTCCTAATCGTGGAGATTGCTTAGCAGTTAGAGGTATAGCGCGTGATCTTTCGGCAGCTGGTAAAGGAAAATTATCACCACTTAAAGAAGTAAAATTAAAACATGTTTTAAAAAATCCATTTAAAATTTTCATCGAAAAAAATTCAGGGTGTTTTGCTTTTAGTCATTGTTATATTGAAGGCGTTAAAAATGTAGAGAGTCCAAAGTGGCTTAAAGAAAAACTGTTATCTATAGGATTAAAACCTATCTCTGCAATTGTAGATGCTACAAACTATATAATGATTGATTTGAACAGACCTTTGCATGCCTACGATTCAGACAAAATTAAGAAAAACATAATTATTCGCTCTTCTAAAAAAAATGAAAAATTTCATGCCTTGGACCAAAATACATACTTATTAAATGATGAAGCATGTCTAATTACAAATGAAAATGAGATTTTAGGATTAGGAGGAGTTATAGGAGGCGACTCTTCTTCTGTTTCTATGTCTACAAAAAATATTTTATTAGAGTCCGCATTATTTGATCCTATAAGAATATCTAAAATTGCAAAAAAACTGGGAATTAACTCTGAAGCAAAATTCAGATTTGAAAGAGGCGTCGATTTTAATGACATGGTTTATGGTTTAAAATTATCAGCAGAAATTATTCAAAAATTATGCGGTGGTAAAGTTAGTAATATTGTAGCAGAAGGGCAAAAATCTTTTATTGAGAAAAAAATTAAATTTAATTTAGAAAAATTTAAAAGTATTGTTGGAAATAGTATTGCTTCAAAAGAAGCTAAAAAAATTTTAACAAATTTAGGATTTAAAATTAAAGATAATAAAGACACTTTTATTATAACAGTTCCTAGTTGGCGTGGAGATATTCATGAAGAAGTAGATATTGTTGAAGAGCTAATAAGAATAAGAGGTTATGATAAAATTGAATTAATTAATCCTACTTTAGTTAATCATTCGCAAATCTTAAATGAAAAACAAAAATTAGTACGTTTTTTGCAAAGATCTATCGCAAATCAAGGCTTTATGGAAACTGTAACTTATTCTTTTACTAATTCAAAAATTGATACTTTGTTTGTTGAAAATAATAAAAATTTAAACATTATTAATCCCATATCAAACGATTTGAATGTTTTAAGGTCTTCTATTTTTTCTAATTTATTAATTCATTTAAAAAATAATATTAACAGAAATTTCGAAGATCAAAAAATATTTGAATGTGGACCAACTTTTTATGGTCCAAAATCTGGACAACAAAAATCAGTTATAGGTGCAGTACAGATTGGAAAAATTTATAAAAAATCTTGGTTAGAAAAAGATAAAGAAGTTGATATTTTTGATGTAAAGAATTATCTTTTAAAAACATTTATTGAATTAGGAATTCAGGAAAAAAATTTATTTATAAGACAAGAAAGCGAAGATTACTTTCATCCTGGAAAATCTGGAAAATTATATTTAAATTCTAAATCTGGCTTAATATTAGCTAGTTTTGGAGAATTTAATCCAAAAATCTTGAAAGAACTTGATATTAAGCAGATGCCTATTTTTGGTTTTGAGATTTACATAGATCAAATACCACTAGAAAATTGTAAAATCAGAATTAATAAATCCAAATACGAAGTTTCTAATTTTCAAAAAGTTGAAAGAGATTTTGCATTTATTATTGATCAAAAGTTCGAAGCTGAAAAAATTATAACAACCCTATTAAGTATTAATAATAAATTGATAAAAAATATTAGAGTATTCGATGTATTTCAGGGAGGAAATATTTCCTCGGATAAAAAATCTATTGCTTTAAATTTTGTTATTCAATCATTAACTAAAACATTAACTGAAAAAGAAATTGAAGAACTAAGTCAAAAAATAGTTCAAACGATGAAAAAAACTTTTGATGCAACATTAAGATCTTAATGTCTAATCAAGAAAATATTAGAAACTTTGCAATTATTGCGCATATTGATCATGGCAAATCTACTTTTGCTGATCGATTAATTCAAAAATGTGGTGGTCTTACTGAAAGAGAAATGAAGAGCCAAGTTTTAGACTCAATGGATTTAGAGCGAGAAAGAGGCATTACCATAAAAGCTCAAACTGTTCGATTAAATTATAAATCAAAAAAAACTGGTAAAGAATATATTTTAAATATTATAGACACTCCGGGACATGTCGATTTTAGCTATGAAGTAAATAGATCTATGTCTTCGTGCGAGGGGTCATTATTAATAGTTGATAGTACTCAGGGAGTAGAGGCTCAAACACTTGCAAATGTCTATCAAGCAATGGATAATAATCATGAGATTATTACTGTTCTTAATAAAATTGACTTGCCAGCTTCAGATGTGGATAGAGTAAAAAGACAAATAGAAGATGTTATAGGAATAGATACTTCAAATGCTTTAAAAGCTTCAGGTAAAACAGGTGAAGGAGTTGAAGACATTCTAGAGGCTATTGTTGAGAGATTTCCAGCACCAAAAGGAAATAAAGATTTTCCATTAAAGGCGTTACTTGTAGATAGTTGGTATGATGCCTACCTTGGTGTAGTGATATTAGTTAGAGTATTTGATGGTGTAATTAAAAAAGGAATGGATATTCTGATGATGTCTTCAAAAATGAGGCACCCTGTAGAAAAAGTTGGTGTATTTACTCCAAAGCCAGAAACTAAAGAAAATATTGGACCAGGTGAAATTGGTTTTATTGTAACTGGAATTAAAGATTTATCAGACACAAAAATTGGTGACACAATAACAGATAATGCAAATCCAATTGTAGAACCGCTTCCAGGATTTAAACCTAGTAAACCAGTTGTGTTTTGTGGACTATTTCCTATGGATAGTACAGATTATCAATTACTTAAAGACAGTCTTGCAAAATTAAAATTAAATGACTCGAGCTTTGTTTATGAGCCAGAGAATTCTGCGGCACTTGGTTTAGGATTTCGATGCGGTTTTTTAGGATTGCTGCATCTTGAGATTATTGTCCAGCGATTAGACCGAGAATATAATTTAAATCTAATAACAACAACTCCTGGTGTTGTTTATAAAGTTAACAAAAATGACGGGACGGCTTTTGATCTTCAAAATCCTGCTAATATGCCAGAGCCTAATTTTATTAAATCAATCGAAGAACCTTGGATCGATGCTACGATAATTTTACCAGATGAATATTTGGGATCTATTATGAAATTATGCGAAGAAAAAAGAGGCAAACAAAAAAGCCTAAGTTACTCTGGAAATCGAGCGGTACTTTCCTATGAGCTTCCTTTAAATGAAGTTGTGTTTGATTTTTATGATAAAATTAAATCAATATCGAGCGGTTATGCAAGTTTTGATTACGAGTTAAGCGAGTACAGAGAAGGTGATTTAATTAAATTATCGATTTTAGTTAACGAAGAACCAGTTGACGCATTGTCTATGATTATTCACAAAGAATTCGCCTTAAGACAAGGTAGATTAATGTGTGAAAGATTAAAAGATCTTATTCCAAGACATCAATTTCAAATTCCAATCCAAGCAGCTATTGGTGGAAAAGTTATCGCTCGAGAAACAATATCTGGATACAGAAAAGATGTTATTAGTAGAATTCATGGAGGAGGAGCTAGAGACCGTAAAAAAAAATTACTAGAAAAACAAAAAAAAGGCAAAGCGAGAATGAGACAATTCGGTAGTGTTGATATACCTCAAGAAGCTTTTATCGAAGTTTTAAAAATAAATAAAAATGAATAGTCAATTCGGAGAGATGGCCGAGTGGTTGAAGGCGCCCGCTTGGAAAGCGTGTATACTGTTAAAGGTATCAAGGGTTCGAATCCCTTTCTCTCCGCCAAAATTATTGGTTTATTTTTCTATCCATTCTCTGAATAGATTCTGATTATTGAAAATATAATCTGGAAAATTTTTATTAATATTAACGATTTCTAATTTTTCATTTGTATTTAAAAAGTTTATTCTTCTATTTATACAATCTTCCAAATATGATTTTTGAGCAAATTTTTTATTTTCAGTATGAGCATAAGAGTTAATTTTTAATAAAATATTATCAATAGATTTCATCCAAGTAAAATGCCAACCGCCATTTTGAATAATTTGAAATTTTGATGTGTATGTTTTGCTAAAAATTTTATCTATTCTCCATAAACTATATTTTTTATGAGTTTTCTGCTGTCTTAACCATTGAGGTGATTTTAAATATTTATATTTACAAAGCTTAGTACCTAACCATTTTTGATTTAATCTTAAATTTAATTTATAATAAAATAAATCTTGTTCAAAAACATATATTTTTTCTCTCAAATTAAAAAAATCAAAATTATTTAAATTGGGAATTTCATCTACATCAGAAA
>CAIQAD010000055.1 GCA_903869725.1 uncultured Alphaproteobacteria bacterium
ATATGAAAATTTAATTAAAAATTATAAAATAAATACTATCAAAACAAATTTGTTGAATAAGAATGGAATTGACAAAAATAAACAAAAAATAAATCTAGATCCAGCTTTAATAAAAAAAATTTTCCAATTATCAAAAAATCAAATTAAAATTATAGAAATTGATAATAAATATTATCTAATCTACTTTGATAATATTGAACCTAGTATACAAAAAATTTTAGATGAAGATGTAAAAATTAATATTAAAAATATTTTACTTCAACAAAATAAAAAAAAACAAATTGCAAAATCATATTCTGATTTAAAAAAAAAAGATTATCAAGAGTTTTATAATTTTGCTAAAAAAAATAATTTACAGATTGAACATAAATATTTAAAAAATAGAACTGATTTAACGTTGGTACCTGGAATTAAAGCTGAAGAACTTTACAATAATAAAATTCATTATGTTTATTTTATAGAAACTAATAATAATTCTTACTTTTTTTTTAATAAAGACTTTATAATAAATTCTAAAAGTGGCAAAAATCCTAAGGAATCTGAGCAAGAAATATCAAATAAAATTGATGCTTTATACAACAATTATTTAAATCAATTTTATAAAATTAAAATAAATGAAAAAATAATTAACAGTTACTTAAAAAATTTTTCTTAATGATCTTCTCGACTTTTGATCAATTCAAAAAAGATATAAAAAGTAAAAATATTATTCAAATATTTGCGATAGAAAAAAATCCAGACATTAAAATTATTACTAACTTAATCAATTATATCTCAAAATTCAAAAATAGTTTTATTTTTGAGTCTGTAGAAAAAGAAAAAATTAGAGGTCGTTACACAATATTTGGTTATCAGCCTGATTACGAAATCAATATCAACAATTCAGAAATCAATATAATTAAAAATGGAAAAAAAAGTTATATTAAAAAAGATGTTTATAATTTTTTGGACACAATTATTAAAAATTTTAAATTTCATACTAATAAAAAACTCCCTATAATGTCAGCAATGCTAGTTGGTTATTTTGGTTATGATGTTATAAGATTTAAAGAAAAAATTCCGAATAAAACAAAAAAAGATTTAAATATACCTGACGTAAAACTAATTAGACCAGAAATACTTATTATTCACGATAATTTAAAAAATAAGATTTTTTATATCAAAAATATATACAAAACTATAAACTATAAAAAACACACTTATTTAAAAGAGATTTTTTTAATAAAAAAAATAATTAACGAAGTTAAAAATAGTTACGAGATTATTGAAAATAATAAATCTAAATTAATAAAAATTATTTCTAATACTTCTAAAAGTAAATTTTTATCATCTGTAAACAAAGCAAAAAAATATATAAAAAATGGGGATATTTTTCAAGTAGTTCTAAGTCAAAGATTTGAAACGCAATTAAACAAAAAACCAATAAGTTTTTATAAGAAATTAAGAACTCTAAACCCTTCACCATTTATGTATTTTTTTAATTTTTCAAATTTTCAGATTGCTGGCAGTAGTCCTGAAATTTTGGTTAGATTAAGAGATAATAATGTAACAATCAGACCTATAGCAGGAACAAGACCCAGGGGAAAAAATCACAAAGAAGATTTGAGACTTACGAAAGATTTACTGGGTGATAAAAAAGAACTTTCAGAGCATTTAATGCTATTAGACCTTGGAAGAAATGATGTAGGAAAAATTTCTAAAGTGGGTACTGTTAATGTTACTCAAAGATTTAAGATCGAAAAATACTCTCATGTAATGCATATAGTATCGAATGTTGTTGGTAAATTTGATACAAAAAATTCTTTATTAGACGTTCTGTTTGCGGGATTTCCTGCCGGAACAGTATCAGGTGCTCCTAAAATTAGAGCAATGGAAATTATTGATCAACTAGAAACCTCTAAAAGAAAACTTTATGCAGGTGGTATTGGTTATTTCACTCCCAATAATGAAATGGATACGTGTATTGCCCTTAGAACAGCCCTAATACTTAATAAAAAAATTTATGTACAATCTGGCGCAGGAATTGTCGCTGATAGCATTCCAATAAATGAATATAAAGAAACAATAAATAAAGCTAAAGCCTTATTTGAGGCCGCAAAATAAATGAAAAAAATTTTATTAATAGATAACTATGATAGCTTTACATATAATGTTTTTCACGCACTTTCAAATTTAGGCCAAAAAGTCGATGTTTATCGAAATGACAAAATTTCAATTGCCCAAGTTAAAAATAATAAATATTCTAAAATTGTAATTTCTCCTGGTCCAGGACATCCAAGATCATCGGGTATTTGCGTTGAACTTGTCAAGAAATTTTATAAAAAAATACCAATACTAGGAATATGTTTAGGTCATCAAATTATTGGTTACGCCTTTAATGCAAAAATAATTAAAGCCGCAAAATTAATGCATGGAAAAATGAGCTTGATTATACATAATAAAAAAAAATTATTTAAAAATATACCTAATAGATTCTACGCAACTAGATATCATAGTTTAATTATTGATAACAAAACATTAAGTGATGAATTTGAAATTTCCGCAATAACTAGAGATAAAATAATTATGGGCATAAATCATAAGAAATATAATTTATTTGGAATTCAATTTCATCCTGAAAGCATTAATACTAATTATGGAAATATTATTTTTAAAAACTTTATAAATACATAATGAGTATTAAAAAAATTATTCATAAATTACTTGAAAAAAAAAATATGACAAATATAGAATTAGATTTTATTTTTAATAAAATTATTAATGGATCTTTTAATAGCTCTATAATTTCTGAAATACTTACTCTTATTAATATAAATGGTCTCAATTACAGTAGTATTTTCTCTATAACTAAAATCCTAAGAAAAAAAATGATAAAAATAAAAGTACCTAAAAATTCATTAGATACTTGCGGCACAGGTGGAGATGGAAAGCTTTCGTTAAATATTTCAACTGCAGTAGCAATTTTATTAGCTTCTATGAAAATAAATGTTGCTAAACATGGCAACAAATCTATTACATCAAAATGCGGGTCAGCTGACGTTCTCGAGCAATTAGGATTAAATATTAACGAAAAAAAAAATATTCTAGAAAAAAAAATTATAAAAAATAATTTTATCTTTTTGTTTGCTCCTAACTTCCATGCATCAATGAAAAATGTTGCTGTTATTAGAAAAAAATTAGCTTTTAAAACAATTTTTAATATAATCGGACCGTTATTAAATCCCGGGTCATTAAAAAGACAAATAATTGGCCTGTCTGACAAAACTCTTTTGGTCCCTTATATTACAGTACTAAAAAAATTAAAATATAAAAAAGCTTGGGTTTACTGTAGTGAAGATGGTTTTGATGAAATATCTATTTTTAACAAAACAAAAATATACGAACTAAACAATAATAAAATTAGGAGTTTTTACATTAACCCTAGAAATTTTATTAAAAACAAACATTTAGCAAACTCGATAATCGGTAAAAATAAAAAATATAATGCAAATAAAATTATTGAAATATTTAAAGGTAAAAATAATGCATTTTCCGATATGGTGGCTCTAAATGCAGCAGCTGGTTTAATAGTAGCGGATAGGGAAAAAAATATTAACAGTGCATTCCAAACAGCTAAATTGCATTTATTATCCGGTAATACTTATAATAAATTAAAAGAATTAAGAAAATAATGAGTATAC